>MTKS01000072.1 GCA_004028495.1 Candidatus Electrothrix marina | reverse complement strand
CCAATATTGATAGAGCAGATTTTTACTGAAGCCTTTTTAGAAGAAGTGGATAAAACATAATATTAATGATTCTAAAAATGAATTAGTGAATACTATGTATCTGCGCAAGTCTCCTCTCTGCCGCTTCAGGGTCACCCCGTTCGGCTTCAGCCACAACCAACTCGGAAATATACAGATCGAATTTGTCTTTTTGGGAAGTCCACCAGTCATACGTGAGCTGTTGCCATGCAGCGGCCACGATATTTTTATTTGGACGAGAAGTCAAATAGCTGAATATTGTTGTCTCAAGATAAATTGTATTCTTCATTCGAAAAAATATCAAATAGTCTTTCTCGGAAATCCCGATGTTAGTCTCGCTGCCCGTCTCTATTTCGCAATCAGACTTTGCCCTTCCATCTCCACAGGCTGCTCCAACCCAAGTAAGCCCATCAGCGTAGGGGCAATATCCTTAAGCGCACCACCGTCCTTCAGCGTGCAGCCCTTATGCTCCTCACTGACCAGAATTAGCGGCACCGGATTGAGAGTATGGGCCGTATGCGGCTGCCCGGTCTCCAGGTTGACCATAGTCTCTGCATTACCGTGATCCGCCGTGATCAACAGGGCACCGCCCATTTTCTGCACCTGTTCGGCAAGCCGACCAAGACAGAGATCCACGGTCTCGCAGGCCTGCACAGCTGCTTCCAGCACTCCTGTATGCCCGACCATATCACCGTTGGCAAAGTTGAGGATCACCAGATCATAGGGCGTTCCTGCCGCCGCCTGATCAGCCAGTGCAGCCAACAAGCGGTCGGTGACCTCCACCGCACTCATGGCCGGTTTGAGATCGTAGGTGGCTACATCCCGTGGGGATTCAATGAGGATACGGTCTTCGCCGGGAAAAGGTTCCTCTCCGCCGCCGTTGAAGAAATAGGTAACATGGGCATACTTTTCTGTCTCCGCGATCCGTAGCTGATGCATACCCGCCTTACTCGCCTCTTCTCCGAGGATACGGGTCAGGCTCTGCGGAGGAAAGGCGATGGGAAAGGAAAAATCCGCTTCATATTCGGTCATGGTGACCAGCTCTAGAAGCTCAGGCCGGTTACTGACAGCAAAGCCCTGAAAGTCGGCATCGGAAAAGGCATGGCAGAGTTCCCGCACCCGATCAGCCCGGAAGTTGAAAAAGACAATGGCATCGCCATCGCTGATCCTGCCCACTGGCTGTCCCTCAGCATCAAGGAGTACTGTGGGGTTGATGAACTCATCGGTTTCCTTGCGTGCGTAGGCATCCTTGACCGCTTGCAAAGGATCTTCAGCAGTTAGACCTTGCCCGTTGACCAGAGCCTGCCATGCTTTTTCTACCCGGTCCCAGCGGGTATCCCGATCCATAGCCCAGTAACGACCGGACACCGTTGCCACTTGGCCGCAGCCGATCCGCTCAATGGCGGCAAGCAGCTCTTCCATATAGCCTGCTCCGCTGGAGGGCGCAGTATCCCGACCGTCCATGAAGCAATGTATTTTGGCGTCAAGTCCTCTGGCTCCTGCCATTGCCAACAGGGCGGCCAGATGATTAAGGTGGGAATGGACCCCGCCGTCTGAAAGCAAGCCGCAGAAATGAATCCGGCTGCCTGCGGCCTTGACCTGCTCCATGACCTTCGTCAATACCGGGTTGTCGGCAAATTCACCCAGTTCAACCGCCCGATTGATCCGGGTGTAGTCCTGATACACGATCCGCCCGGACCCGATATTCAGATGCCCGACCTCGGAGTTGCCCATCTGGCCTTCAGGTAAGCCGACCAGACCGTTATGGGCAACCAGCGTGGTTGAGGGACAGACCGCAGCCCAACGATCCATATTCGGGGTGCGGGCCACGGAAACCGCATTGGTTGCTGATGCCGGGGCAAGCCCCCATCCGTCCAGAATTGCCAATACTACCGGTCCGTTGTCCGCCATCAATCTTCCTCCTTTTCCTCAATGCCCAGTTCTTTCAGATCCACCCGAGGGGCATCATGCCAGAGCCCTTCCAGGTCATAAAACTCCCGTTGGTCCTTATAAAAGATATGGGTCACGATATCACCGAAATCCAGCAGAACCCACATGCCTTCCTTTAACCCTTCAGAGTGGGTACTGGTCACTCGTTTGGAGCGCAACTCCGCCTCAATCGCATCAGCCAACCCCTGGACATGGCGGCTGGAGCGACCGCTCATAATGACAAAATAATCAGTAAAGGAGGATTCGGCATGAACGTCCAGGATAATCAGGTCTTCCGCCTTGGTCTCCAGCGCAGTGCGGGCGCAGATTTCAGCCAGTTCCAGAGAGGTTCGTTCGCGGTGTTCTTTTTTCAGCTGTCGCATCTTATGATATAACTCCTGTCCCGGCCCAGCGGGCCGGGACAACAAAGGATGAAAATCGGTAGAATGAAGGAGTCACTTGACACTTTCATATAAAAAATAAGATTGTGAGGTTAAAAGGAGTACCCGGACAGGGGGTCAGCTTTTCCCTTTTGGTGCCCTCGGCTTTCTCGGCGGGAATTCAAAGGTGATCTTTCCTTTGTTGTCCATGCAGAGATATGCGTCAAAGGGTCGTTTTCTTTTTGAAATAAATCCGTTGATCAGCTCGGTTTTCCCATCAGTCAAGAGTTGGGCGATATTCTCGCGAGTAATGGCGCGTTCCAGGATGATTTTTCCTATGCGCAATCCTATTTCCCGATCCCCCTTAAGAGCGGATTCCGACATATAGGCCATAGGGGTTTCAAAGACCTTGGTCTGATCCGCAGGTGAGATGCCGATAGGTTCCTGCTGTTTAATGGCCTCCATATCAAGGTCATCGGTGGAGTCGGCAAATTGAAAAGAGATCTTGGAATCCTTGATAGCGATGGAGGCGGTAAAGGGCTTGCCCTTTTTGGAGCGAAAATCCGTGTACGGTCCGACGGTTTCGCCTTGAATCAGGCGGACGATCTCGTCCTCCTCCATGATTCTGCCGCCGAGAATCTTGCGGATCATCAATTTACCGTCTTCCGACTGGTAGGCGGTTGCATTCTCAAAGAATTTTAGGCCATCAACCGGAGAAAACTGAGCCTCCTTGCGAACAGCTTCCTCGCCGGTTTTTACCTGTGCGACAATTTTGGCGGTTTGGTCACGAATTTCCTGCATGAATTGTTCGCGGGTCATCTTGCCGCGGAGGATTTGACTGAGCTTATACTCCCATTCGCCGGTCAGTTCCGGTGAGGCAAGGACATCAATATCCCGTGCCTCCAGAAGGGCGAGCAGTTCAATGGCCTTACCTGTGGGAATGAGTTCCTTTTGTTCCCGAACAACATATTTTTCATTGAGCAGCTTTTCAATAATAGCGGCACGGGTGGCAGGAGTGCCGAGACCGCGCTCTTTCATGGCCTCGGCCAGTTCTTCGTCATCCACCAGTTTCCCGGAATTCTCCATAGCCGAGAGCAGGGTGGCTTCGGAAAATCGAGCCGGCGGTTTGGTGACAAGCTTTTTTTGTTCTATTTCTTTGCAGAGCACGGGCTTCCCCTCCGGCAGGGCCACCAGGGTCTTTGCGTCACCGGCCCCGGGCTTGGATCCGTACACTGCCTTCCAGCCCGGTTTCACCAGGATTTTCCCCTCGGTGAGAAAGGTCTCCTGCTCCACAATGGAAACCCGGCGGGTGTTATGAAAGATCGCCGCAGGAAAGAGGATCGCCAGGAAACGCTGCACGATCATCTGGTAGATCTTCAGTTCCGGTTCACTGAGGGTGCCGGGAAGGCCCGAGGTCGGAATAATCGCAAAATGATCACTTATTTTTTTATTATTAAAGAGCCGTTTATTCTTTTGGTTCTTTTTCAGATATCCTTTACTGAGAGCCTCAGCGGCAAATTCGCCGTATTGCCATCCTTGCTGGCGTTCCAGTACGTTATGGACAGACTCGGAATAATCTTCCGGCAAACAGCGACTGTCTGTTCTGGGATAGGTTATCAGTTTATGGCGCTCATACAGGGCCTGGGCAAGGCCCAAGGTGTTTTTGGCTGAGAAACCGAACCTGGAGTTGGCTTCCCGTTGCAGGGTGGTCAGATCATACAGCTGGGGCGGGGCCTGGTTGGAATCCTTATGGGTTTCCTCAACCTCCGCTTTTTTACCAAGGCACTTTTCCGCGATCGCTACAGCCTGCTTTTCTTCCCAAATGCGTTTTTTATTGGCATGGGGATTGTCCGGGTCTTTTTTAAAGTCCGTGTCAATCCAGATTCCTTGGTAGACGGCATTCTCGCAGTGAAAATCAGCATGCAGCTCCCAATAATCGGTCGGAACAAAGGCGCGTCGTTCCGCTTCCCGCTTGACTAACAAAGACAGGGTAGGGGTCTGGACCCGTCCGCAGGGGGTTTTTCTGAAGCCGCCGTGGCGGGAGTTATAGCAGGTCAGGGCGCGGGTGGCGTTGATACCGATGAGCCAGTCCGCCTCGGAGCGACAGAAAGCTGTATCTTCAAGACTCTGCATTTCTTCATTTTCACGCAGATTTTGCAATCCTGCTCGGATGGAATCCAAGGTCATGGATTGGAGCCAGAGCCTGCGGATGGATTTCCCGGCTACAGATCTGGTATAGGCGTGCTTGAGGATGTATTTGAAGATTAATTCACCTTCGCGACCGGCATCACAACCATTGACAATGATCTCCACATCCTTGCGTCGAATCAGCTTGCTCAGAGCGTTGTACTGGGTCTTGGTGTTGGGCAGTACGCTCAGGGGAAATTCTTCCGGCAGAATGGGCAGGTTGTCCAGGGTCCATTTCTGAAATTTCGGGTCAATCTCTTCGGGAAAACCGATAGAGACAAGATGGCCGACCGCATAGGAGACGATATAATCACCGCCCTCGAAATGGGTTTTGGATTTTGTGAATTTGCCGGGCAGGGCCTTGACAATGTCAGCGGCCACGCTGGGCTTTTCTGCGATGATGAGTGTTTTTCCCATGGTTAGTTAATTGAGTATCACGCCAAGGGAGCTTGAATTCTTGGCTGAACTTTTCGAATTTTTTTATTTGTTATTTTGCGAGGGTTCGACAAATGCTACAGTATTTCCAAAATAAACCAAGCAATCATCAACCCGGAAATAACCAGATTGGCAATCACCCCGCCCATGAAACCGAGAAAGGAGCCGAATCCGGAATGCAGGGCCTGTTTGATCTGTTCCCCCATAATTAACTCACCGGCAATCGCTCCCAGTAAAGGGCCCGCAATAATGCCGATAGGCCCGAGGACAAAGACCAGTAGAGAACCGAGGACAGCACCCCAGGCGGCCGCTTTTGAGCCGCCGAACATTTTCACCCCGAAAGCTGTGGCGAGAAATTCAATCAGGTAGCTCAGGGCGACCAACACGGTTTGCCCGACAAAGAACCAGGCCGGTAACTTGTCAAATTCTGTAATTAATCCGTAGGTCACAAAGCCGACGAGGATCAACACCGTCCCAGGGAGAGCGGGGAAAACCGTACCTATCAAGCCTCCAATAATAAAGGGGAGGCTTGCCAGGAAGCCCCACACATGGGGGTTGGCAAGGGTGACTGTATAGAGTGAAGAAAACCAGTCTGTTATTATCTGTACATACGCCTGCACATACGTCTCCGAGGTACAAAAAACGAATTAACAAAAGTGACTTCACGCGACCTTACCCTCTGTTTCAGATGAAGCAGGGGTAACAACAAAGAGGCTCAGACTGTGCAGGTTATTTTTTCTGCACAGTCTGAGCCTTGAGCCTTCATATCAGTTGGGCTGAGATCGACTTTATTGGTCAGGTGTAACCAAGTAGTTGTTATTTTTTCTGAGCAGGCAGCTCTTCCTGTACCGGAGTTGTGTCCTTATGTGCCGCAGCTTCTTCTGACAGATCCTGCACCATAAGGTGCATTTTTTCCGCCATGCCCTGTTGTGCGTTTTCCTGCTCGGTAATTTTAGAGAGCAGAACCTTTGTGTTGAGCTTGCAGGACTGCAAGTCGCTGCCTACCTCTGCAAGGGCCGCATTTCTTTCTTCAACAACTTTTTCAAAGCCGATGACCTGTGCCCGGAGGGATTCGGTTTCTGTTGCGGCTTCATCCTGTTTTTTCCGAAGTTGGGCAATTTGGGCTTCAGTTTGGGCTCTCAATTTTTCAGTCCTGGTTTCAGTCCGGGCTTTCAGTTCTGCGACCCGGGCTTCAGCCTGCGCTTTCAGTTCTGTCAGTTCTTTTTCGAGCTGGGCAATCCGAGCTTCAGCTTTCTTTAATTTTGCCAGTGCTTCATTGTGCGCGGCATTTGTTTCCTGGACGTTTTGCTGATGCTCAGATCCGGTCTGTGCCTGTTGATCTTTTGCGTTTTTCAGAGCAAGCTCCAGCTCATTGATTTTTTCAAGCAGGATTCTCTCCTCTTTATTAAGGGTGGTCAGCGCTGATTTTTTTTCAGAGAATTCTTTTGCCAAGCGTTGGATTTTTGTCTCCGCCTTGCCCAATTCCTCTTCAGCATCGGTAAGTGCTGCTGTTTTTTCCTGCAATGCCTGATGGATATCGGCAGATTTTGTTTTTGCATCGACAAGCTGTACTTCAACGGCCTCCTTGTCCCGAGTGAGCTGTTTGTTGGCACCGGTTTTGCTTTGTCCCCACCAAGAGGTCAACAGTAAAAGAATAATCAGGGCTCCGATAAGAGAATTCTTGTTTAAAAAATTGTTCATCATGACCTAACTCCTATTAGTTATGAAAAAGTTGTTCACTGAATTTCCGCGTTATCTGTCGTGAGTATCAGAGTACTCCGGAGGCGGTGGCAATCGTGCCGAAAAATTAATCAAATGGTGTGTGGTCAAGAGCGGCCAGTTCCTTATCAACACGACCGAGGTTCCGTTTTACCTTGGCGTCCAGTCCGGCAAGAGGATATTTTTGCAGGATATCTTTAAGAAGCGTTTTGGAAGAAAGGAGATGCTTCTTTCTGACCTTGGGATCTGTCGCGCTGTTGGCACGTTGAAAGAAATTTGCAGCTTTTCTGCGTGCCTCCTGTCCGGCTGCCAGCGAGGCTTTTTCCATTTTTTTGCGTGCCCTTGTATCCAGAGAAGTGTTCAGTAAATCGGTGTACAGAGCGATAGCCTTATCATACTCTGTTGCCTGGAAGGCCTCCTCCGCCTTGACCCATTTTTTTTGTAACGCTGTATCCGCAGTTTTTTTAGGAGGGCTTGAAGCTTTTTCTTTGTTCTCGGATGATCGGCTTATTTTTTTTGGTGCAGACAGCTCGGCAGGCTCAGCAGGCTGTCGGGCTTGAACCTGATGAACAGTATTCGGTTGATTCTGAGCTTCCTGCGGGGCATTTCCGGTCACCGTGGCAGGTTGAGCTTGGTTTACAGTATTCGGTTGATTCTGAGCTTCCTGCGGGACATTTCCGGTCACCG
>MTKS01000071.1 GCA_004028495.1 Candidatus Electrothrix marina | reverse complement strand
CCAACAAAAATTCGAGTTTACTGACAGCCCTGCCTTTTATGGACAACCATGTCAGCGCGAAAGCACACAGACCATAGGCAAGGATGAGCAGGAGGCCGTTGACAGCGGAGAATGGAGGATGTGCGGGCATCATGGCGTGCAGAAAAATGAGTTCATTGAGAAGTTGTGATGAAGGCAACTGCACTAAGATACCGGACAATCCACGAAGAAGCAATTGCTTTCCTGCTGATATTGAAGTATCTTTTTCATTGCGCAGGCTGCACGATGCCGCCTGAAATGTACAGGGAAACAGGGAAGAAAATTACAAAATGGAGCCGAGATGCTTTGCCCGAACTGCAGAAGTAACCATAAAAAGAAATACGGAACCCGTTGCAGGTGCAGGTATCAGTTTGTCTTCAGTCCTGACAGGGATAAGGGCATGACAGACAACAAGTTTCTCAATCTTGTCAAGAAGGCCAGTGCGGATGGCCGCTATTATTTCACATTTTCTCAACTTTACACTGCCTGGTGCAGGGTGAAAGGTACAATAAGTCTGTTCACCATCGTTTCCAGGTATATTGTTTTAGGATTTTTTGCCTTTGCAATTTTGGTTAAGATATTCCAAGAGAAATCTATCCTCCTTTTCTTTTTCCTGCTGTCGGGCACCGTCCTGATACACGTTATCGCACTCCGTACTCCGCCAAATCGAGAGGAATTCAGAAAACAGGTGGAAAAATGGTCATACGCTAAAGGAATCCCGCGTAAAATGCTTGTAAAGCCGTCCCTGCACCATCCGCCTCCTCAATTTCCGGAAGGGGATCTGTACGACTACGGGGTTGAACGGGTCATTATTGTAGAACGCCGGCTCTTGGTCGATCTGCTGGTCAAAAACGGCTTTCATACTGATCAGCGGGCACTAATCTTCAGTGCGGACGGTTATCCTTCCTATATTGCGGAACGGGCGAAGATACTGCTTAAAGCATCTTCCGACCTGCCGATATATCTGCTCCACGATGCCACAGAGAAGGGCGGAGCAATGAAGCGGAAAATCAACTATCCGAAACACAAGGTCATTGACCTTGGCATATTCCCGGAACAGATAAAAAATTTACCAGTACTGAAACCGCTACGTTTAAAAAGCCAGGAACATCAGGCAGCACTTGACGTTCTGCCCTATGCTGCCCTGTCTGCCATAGGTGCTGCCGCCATTGCTGCTGGTGTCCCCTTTGACGAGGTGCTTGCAAGCTGGCGGCAGGAAGGAAACAGCGTGGGCGACTCCTCCGTTTCAAGCTACGGCTGAACCGCCCTGCCTCCTACCATCCCTCCTTCCAGATCATCCTCCGCCACAGCTCAAAGGTGATCAGCATCCACAGCTTGAGACCGTGCCGGGGCTGGCCGTGTTCCGTGTCATAGTTGAGCAGTTCCTCAACTCGATCAGGGTTAAAAATTCCGGCTCGTTTGACCTCCCGCCTGCTCAGGATTTTGCGGGCATATCGGCGCAAATCCTTGCGGAACCAAAAATGCACCGGGACCCGCATGCCGCTCTTGGGCCGAGTGATGATTGTCTCCGGCAACATATCTTTATACGTCAATTTCATGATCACTTTTTCAACGCCGTGCCGGAGTTTCAGCGTTGAAGGCATACGGAAACTCAACTCGATCAATCGCTCATCAAACAGGGGGGAAAGCGGTGTCAGACCGTGGGCCCCGGTCATCCGTTCAACCTTGGGCAGGATAAGGTGCGCACCTTTAAGGCGGATATTGATGGCACAAAGTTTGTCGAGAAAATTTTCCGGCTGACGGGCTTGAAAAAAAGGAGTTAACAGACCTTCAAGCGCATCATGTGAGCTATACTGCTTACGCCATTCCGGGGTGAGCAAATCCTCCAAATCATCATAGGCCCGGCAATAGGAGGCGAGATAGGCCTGTTCGCGAAACAGCGGGCCGCGTTCAATACCGCCGTACCAATGCTGAATCAACATGGGGATATTTTTCGGGCCGCCAAAGACCGGGTCGCCGCCCTCCCCGTTAAACACATAATCCACTTCCTTGGCCGCAATGGCGGACAGCATGTAGTTGGGCATGGCCACGGGGTCACCGATGGGCTCATCCAGGTGATAGATAATATCGCTGAGCTGAGGAAGGAAGTCCTTGGGCTGGATCAAGATTTCTCGATGATCGCTGCCGATGCGTTCTGCCGCAGCTCTGGAGAACTCCAGTTCGTTCGGGTACTGTTCGCCGAAGTGGATCGACCAGCTGGGCACAGGGCGATCAATCTGCCGCATAACCTCACTTCCGACCACGCTGGAGTCAAGCCCGCCAGAGAGAAATAATCCCACCGAGCCGGATTTCGGACGACGATCCGCCACTGCCTGCTGATGGAGAGTGTGAAACTCCCTGACCCAATCCCGCTCATCCTTTTCTTCTTTTACCTGTTCCTCAAAGGCGAAAAAACAGCGGGGAGATTCCACCCGGCCATGGGCGAAGGTGACAGTGTGACCGGGAAGCAGTTCCCATAGGTTCTCCAGCATGGTTCCCGATCCGGGCACAAAACTGAAGGAGAGGTACTGGGCCACGGCAGCTGGCCGCAGCCTGCGGGGAAAATCGGGCCAAGCCAGTATGCCTTTTGGTTCAACGGCGAAAATAAAGCGTCCGTTATACAAGGCGTAATAGACCGTGCGGGCCCCGGCCCCATCCCGTGCAAGATGAATATGCTCTCCATCCAGCACGGCGAGCACATAGGTTCCCCGGAGTTCTTTGACAAACGCTCTTCCTTGACGGTGGTAGCTCTGGAGCAATTCCGTCATCGCGGTTTTGTCTTTATCGCCAAAGAGTCGTCCGGCAAGGGCAATAATCAGCCCGTTATCTTCAATGATCCCTCCGTGACCGGTTCGGGAAGGAAGCCACGCCGCAGTCGCATGCGCGGAAGTATGGATACGGGCCGGAGATACGCCCCGATGACTGAGCGCAGTCGCCATTGCCTGGCCATTTTTGCCGTTTTCGTCACTCGGGCCAGAAAACCCAAAAATTGCGCCCATGATTATTTTTCCAAATAACGAAGCATAGCCGCTGCCTCTGGAACCAGCGGAGAATCAGGATGTGAAGTCATCGCTGCCAGCCTTTTGCGGGCATTGTCGACATTGTCGAGCCAAAGATCCAGCATAGCCAATTTATATTGCGCTTTTTGGGCCTCCAGCGTAGCGGGCCAATCTCGAATCAACGATACAAAAACCGCTTGCGCACTGTCGTATTCCCCTAAGCCGATATCGGCCTTGCCAATAAAAAAGAGGGCACGGCTAGCGTGTTTTCCTTTTGGCACAGCCTCAAGGTACCGACGGAGCAAAGGAATGGCTTCTTGGAAACGGCCTTGGGTGACCGCCTTTCTTCCCTGAAGAAAAAGATCACCCTTGCCAGCGAAACAGTCGCCGCTTATCAGAAGAAGAAAGAGTATAAGCAGGACTTCTGATATTGATTTTATTTGCATAACGCCACCTTTTTACCCCCTCCGCAACCGCCGCCAACGAAACCAAAGCCCGAACCCGCTCAGTACCAGCCCGCCCGCAATAACCACGTAGCGGGCCAGCTGCACATCAATCTTAACCAGGGCAATCAGCACCAGCAAGATACCCATCCCGATCAGCAGCCAATCCGTGGCAACAGCAATTGCATGACTGATCTTACGCCCAAGCTCCTGCAAAAATCCCATCAGGTACGCTCCACCGTATAGACCAAATCCTCGCCCTGCTCCTCGACAGAGACAGCACGCCCGTCATTTACAGTGATGACCCGATTCATCCGCTCGGCAATCTTCTTCTCAAGAACAAAGCTGAACTGCTCTCCGGAAGCCATCTGTTTCAGACGTAACCTTACGTCTTTATAGCCCCTTCAACAATCGCCGCGATAATCCTGCAACCCCGCATCCTCTCCTCTCTCCTCACCAACATGCTCCATCATTGCCTTCCTTGCGTTTACTTTTTACTCTGCTCCCAAGGCCTGACCACGATAGTGGAAATCGAGTTCTTGGGCGACCCGTCAATAAACTTATCCGAATAGGTAAGATAGACCAAGGTATTCCGTTTGGGATCATAAAAGCGCACCACCTGCAATTTCTTAAACAGCAGGGAGGTGGATTTACGGAAGACCCTATCCCCATCGCTCTTACCGTTAGCCACATCTTGGGGCAAAATGATCGGCCCGGTCTGGCGACAGGCAATAGAGGCGTCCGATTTATCCTCAGCCAGCCCCACAGTCCCCTTGATGCCGCCGGTCTTGGCCCTGCTCAGATAACAGGTAGCCCCGCTGATATCCGGGTCATCAAAGGCCTCGATCACGATTTTATCATTGGCCCCGATCAGCTTAAAGGTGGTGCTGACTTCACCGACGATTTCGGCCCGACCCGCCGACGCGACAAAGGACAAGGCCAGCAGCAAAACACCTGTTATCTGCTTTTTTTGCACGCTTCCTAATTTTTTCATCTTTCCCCTCTCCTGGTTATCTTTCCGGTCTCTTTACCGGCCTGCATGCATCCGATTAACCGCACTGAGCAAAGCCTTGATTGAGGACACAATAATATCCGTATCCACGCCGGCTCCCCACCAGCCCTCCCGGCTGCCCTTTTCCCGCTTATCCATCAGCTCAATATAGGTGACCGCCCTGGAGGAGGCCCCTTCGGTCAGGGAATGTTCGTCATAGGAATTCAGGACAAAATGCAACTCGGCCTGCTCGTTCAGGACTGCGCACATCGCATCAAGGGGCCCGTTGCCGGTCCCTTGAAAACTCTGTTCCTCATTACCGATTGCAATAAGTGCCTCAATAGAGGCCGTGGACATCTCCTCACGCTGATCAATATGGCGCTTGATGACATTAAACTCCTTGAGCCTGTAATAGCCGTCCTCCCGCAGGTATTCCCGCTCAAAGACATCGTACACTGCCTTATTGGATAATTCATCCCCTACCTTCTCCGACTCACCTTGCACCACTCGCCCGAAACCGGGCTGCATCGCCTTGGGCAGTTTATAGCCGAACTGCCGATCCATAATATAAGACACCCCGCCCTTGCCGGACTGACTGTTAATACAGATAATGGATTCATAGGTGCGCCCCACATCTTTCGGATCAATGGGCAGATAGGGAACAGCCCAGATGCCGGAGGCATCATCGGCCACCGCATCCATGCCCTTGCTGATGGCATCCTGATGGGAGCCGGAAAAAGCCGTGTAGACCAAATCGCCCACATAAGGATGACGGGGATGGACAGGCAGGTCGGTACAACGCTTATACACATTAACCACCCGGTTGACATTGGAAAAATCCAATTTCGGATCCACCCCCTGAGAAAACATATTCAGGGCCAGGGTGATGATATCCACATTGCCGGTCCGTTCGCCGTTGCCGAACAGAGTACCTTCCACCCGATCCGCCCCGGCCATCAGGGCCAATTCGGTGGCGGCCACGGCACTGCCCCGGTCATTATGGGCATGGAGACTGATCAGAGCGCAGTCGCGATTCTTCATCTGACGACTGAACCACTCGATCTGGTCGGCATAGATATTGGCTGTGGCCATTTCCACGGTTGCTGGCAGATTGACCACCACCGGTCGTTCCGGGGTCGGTTCCCAGACAGCCATCACCTCCTCGCAGATCTCCAGGGCAAAATCAAGCTCTGTGCCGGTGAAGCTCTCCGGTGAATACTCATAGCGAATATCCCCATCAAACCGCTCCGCCTCTTCGCGAATGACCTGCGCTCCCTGCACACCCAGTTGGATAATTTCTTTCCTGTCCATCTTGAACACCACCTGCCGCTGCAAGGTGGAGGTGGAGTTATAGAGATGAACAATTCCTTTGCGGACGCCCTGCAAGGCCTCAAAACTTTTACGAATCAGATGCTCACGGGCCTGGGTCAGCACCTGCACGGTGACATCTTTCGGGATGAGGTTGTCCTCGATGAGCAGGCGGAGAAAATCAAATTCCACCTTGGAGGCCGCCGGAAAACCGACCTCTATTTCTTTAAAGCCGATATCGACAAGCAATTGGAACATCTCCAGCTTCTGCTCCAGATTCATGGGCTGACGCAGGGCCTGATTGCCATCACGGAGATCAACAGAGCACCAGAGCGGTGCTTGGGTGATGGTCTTATCGGGCCAGGTGCGATCCTTCAACGGCACCGTCGGGTAGGGACGATACTTCTTCAATTTATCAGCCTGCATGGTCTTGTCCTCTCTTACACGTTAAAATACCGGATAAATTTTTCCGCCCCGCAAGGTTACGGGGGCTGTTCCGTGGAAAAAACAAAAAAAAAGCCACGGTTCATACGCTGAACCGTGGCTGCTGGATCAATTCTGTTCCTGATACTCAGAACAAAGCTCGCCCTTCTGCCACAGTCGCGCTGTGCAGCCCCAGGAGGCTTAGGAGAAAAAGAAGATTGCGAAGGAGTTCTGCTAAGATCATTATTCGTATATACTGATTTCGTTGTTGTTCAGGTTTCCTTCATCTTAAATCGAGCGGCCTATTTGTCAAGAGATAATTCGATAAAATCAAAACTACACCCCCAGTCCGCCGCCGTTCACCTTGAGCCATACTTTTCGTTCCGCATAATCCGGCAGGATGGTGGAGAGCAGATTCCAGAATCGCGGGGAATGATCAGGACAGACCAGATGACAGAGTTCATGCACCACAACGTAATCAATCACGGAATGCGGGGCCGCGATAATCCGCCAGTTATAATAAATACGTCCGTCGCTATGGCAGCTGCCCCAGCGTGCCCTGTACTCCTTGATGCCGACGGAAACCGGGGCAACAAGCAGGCGGGCCGCATAGCGTTGTGTCTTTTCCCGGAGACGAACCGCCGCCTGCTGCCGATACCAGGCAGACAGCTGCCTGATGACCAACTGATCATGGGCCTCCGGATCAGTGCCCGCTGGCACATAAACATGCAACCTGCCGTGCAGCAGCTTGGCGCAATATTCTTCCTGAACACCGGGGATGACCTTGAGGCGATAATTTCTACCGAGGTAGGTAAAGCATTCCCCGGAGACATACTGCTTTGCCCCGCTGTTGCGCCGAATCTCCTCAAACTGGCTGATCTTGTTTTTGATCCACCCGCTTTTCCGCTGCACCAGTTCCTCGATTTTCAGGTCGGATAAAAAGGACGGTACCAGTATCTGCACGGAGCAATCAGGCTGTACCGAGATAGACGCTGTTTTCCTGCGGGGCCTTCGTATCACCTGATAGGCAAAAGACATTATTTTTTCCCGTACCGGGTCCGGGCCAGATCCACGAATTCGTCCTGGACAATTTTGATCAACCTCTCGTCGTTATCGCCGATAAATGAGGCATCAACCAGCCTTCGTTTGGTTTCCCGGCGTATTTCTTTACAGCCGCTGCTCTTCTTTTTAAAATAATCTA
>MTKS01000070.1 GCA_004028495.1 Candidatus Electrothrix marina | reverse complement strand
GTCACATCAGTTATATCCTGCTCAGGAAGAGAGCGGATGAGATTGAGAACTATGAATTTCTGCTCCTTGTTTTGACATAAGGTATAGAGGACACCTGAAAGATTTTTTCCATCTCCACGCAATTTTTTTTCATGGCGATTCGCGTCTTCACGCATAAGAGAGGGAACAGGATCAAGAAAGAGAATGTTTGAAAGAATTTTTTGATACAATGCAACCGTTTTGGGGATTTCAGATTGCGCCTTTTTATGCGAGCTACCAAAACGGGCAGGCGTTTCTAACTGTGTAAACACAGCCATTTGATCAATGCAGGTAATAACAGGCTTCTTCCCTCCTCTCGCAAAATTGTTATACTCAACAACAACATCTGTTCTCTCTCCCTTACTGGCCTCTTTTATACGATAGAGCGGAACACTGCTGTTTGAGGAGGAAACGTATTCTTGAGAGATATGCAGTTCATTGTCACGACATTCGAGTTCAATAAGAAGGCAATTCCACTCCTTTGTCGTTAACCTGCAAAGGAGAGTGAACAAACTGCTCCCGTCTCGACCTAAATCCGATAAACGTCCTCTGATAATATCTTCGGAATCACTGACGCCATACTTTATAGAATTTAGTTTTTGCCCCTGGGCAATCCAACTCAGGATTCTCAATGCTTCAATCGCATTACTCTTTCCTGAGGCATTTGCTCCGATCAAAATAGAAAGCGGGGACAGTGGAAGCGTTGCCTTTTTATAGCTCTTGAAGTCTTGTATTTCTATTTCTGATAACATCGGAATGGCTTAAAAGAGGTTGGGTGAATGAATACGTTGTCCGCTTTCGTTTCACACAAGCAGATCTACTTGACTTGATTTTCTTCAATAAAACTGTTTAGCTCTCTAATAACAACGCCTTCTTCCAATTCCTGTTGAGACGTAAACTTTGGATCAATTATTGGAAATAGGCTGTCATTGATAATATCTCTCATATGTTTATCAAATTCATAGTCATTATGGATAACAGACAATGAATGGTCATCAAATATGAAACCTGCTTCCCCCCAATTTTCAATGAATAAATATAGTTGGAAAGGGTTTGAAATAAAAGGGACTATATCGCCGATTACAAATATTTGTTCAGTATCTTTGTGTATGACAAAACAGAGAGGGGCATAATAATTATCGCAATTATTATATAGATCTCCCAACAGTTGACTATACTTGCAGACTTCAAAGGATCTGACTTCCAGAACTTCCTCACCGTTTTCTTTGATTTTCATTAAAAAAGGACGAGATATAACCCTCCTGTTTTTCGAGGACACACAAAGCCGATTATCATTGTTTTTATTCTTTAAGATATCAGAGTTAAGGCAATCTGCCTGAATATCGGCTTCATACTTAGAAAAACGTTGAATTTTTCCTCTGGAACAGAGATAGTCTGAACTCCCATCCTCCAAGTTTTTTCTTATGCAATAGTTGTATTCAGCATACACTTGATTATCTTCATTCCAGCCCACTTGTAACACTTTACATTTCAAATCTTTCTTGACTTCAGGTAATGATTTTAATAACCCTTGACCTTTACTGAGAAGACTCATCCATCTCGATATGTTTATTTCGGTTGGGAACCGAATATCTTCTTGCGGAATTATTGGCTTACCGAGAATTCGATCAAGTGGCAACAAGCATTCCTCTCGAACCATGCCAATTGCAGGAGGATAGTTTGGGTAGTCAACTTCAACGAAATAACATGAAGCTGACAAGCAACTTTTGCCAGAGTGAATGCAATTGATAAGGGTGGTATTTTTGTTGAGCAGCTCATGGCAATATTCTTTATATTTTCTTGCCACTTCGGTTTCTTCAACAGTATCAATATCTCTCGACTCAAGGACTACTACTTTCTTATTTTTATAATATTCTTGGTTTTCTTCCATATATCTTTGAAGGCCGACCATTGTGGAAAAACGACGAATAACTTTTGCTTTTTTATCCCCTAATAGCACATAGTCGTCCTCAAATTTTACTCTTTTCTCTCCATTACTATCGAATCTAAATAGTTCAACTATGGCGTAATCAAGACCTTCGACAAAAGACTCTACTATGAAAACATCCTTTCCTGTTGAAAGCTCGGAAACATTAAGTATTACCGGTTTCAAAAGTTCATTAAATTGAATTTCTACTTCTTTCTGAGTAGGACTTTTGATTTGAAATCTTGCAAGAATGTCATTTATACCATCACTATTTAAAGATAATCTGTTAGTTGCGTAATATAGACTCTGTGATACCAAGTATTTCCAAACAAGTGATGGCATATTAATTCTTTTACTGTGCAAAAGCATGACAGCTATTTTCTCAGTTGTCATATCAGCTTCAACATCAATAATAGAAATAAATACTTGTTTACAGAAGATAACAAAATTTTTATTTGATGATTTATTTTTGGTCAATTTTTCATATGATTTATCAAAAACTCTTTCTAAGGTTGAATAAGTTTTCTTCTCATTTACATTGAGAGGATTTTCTTTAAATCCAGTATCGTTAAGCCTAATACTGTCAAAAATTTTCTTGAGATCATATTTAATACTTTTTGATGTGTCTGACGTAGTAATGAGAAAAAAACGATCAGATATTTTTTGCTCAGCAATGTATTGAGAAAGAAATTGTTCAATTACTTTTTGGAACTCAGAACCTTCTTTTTCAGAAAGCGCTATTTTTCGCTTAATTTGTATGTATAAAATTTTATTGCCTTCGCAAACAATATTGAGATCATCTACAGTTTTTGCAGTTTCGTACGAGATAGATTCAATATTTAATTCATCATTAACATTAAGAATCTGCGATATATCAAATTGCGAATGCAAGGCTATTAGAAATAATGCGGAGACTCTTTGCTGATAATCTATCCCAGCATTTGTTGCTGAACCTGAACCAGATTTATTCATTTAAACTGAAGCCCCTTTAGTAATTTGTGATTTTGACTGCACAACAATGTCAATAAGTGGCAATTCCTCCATACTATTGCCTGTAATAGGTCACTGCATTTCCTTCCACTTATTCCGATATTGACGCAAAAAACCAGCAAACTTCTCTAGTTATCAATCTTCATCCGCATTCTCACTTGCCAGGACTCAGCCGAAGCAACCGCCCCCCTTTTCCATCCTCCAAAACCCAGATTGCGCCATCTGGCCCTTGCTCAACCTCTCGGATTCGCTCTCCCATATCAAAACGTTCAACCTCCTCAGCCTGATCACCTACAATCCTGATTCGTACTAACGATTCCGACCTCAACCCACCGAGAAAAGCATTCCCCTGCCACAGAGGAAACAGAGAACCCGAGTATATTATCAGACCCGACGGTGCAACAGTAGGTACCCAGTAGACCTCAGGTGCATGAAATTCCGGGCGCGTATCATGATCGGGAATAGAAAAACCAGAGTATTGATCACCCCATGAGACAAGAGGCCAGCCATAATTATCGCCAGCAATAATCAGGTTGAATTCATCACCGTGCCGAGGCCCCATTTCGTGGGTCCATAGCTGCCCCTGTTTGTCGAACGCAATACCCAGCAGATTACGATGCCCGGTCGACCAGAAAGTTTTGGCGAGCGCTCCTTTATCCTGAAACGGATTATCAGGTGGCACTGATCCATCCGCATTTATCCTGATTACTTTGCCAAGATTCTGCGTCCAGCTCTGTGCAGGCTCCTGCTTTTGCCGATCACCGGACGTGATAAAGAGCTTTCCATCCGGGCTGAAAGCCAATCGGTGTGAATAATGCCCCTTGCCTGATACTTTGGGCTTTTGCCGCCAGATAACTTCAAGGTTTTCCAGTTTGGGATCGCTTGATGTCGGGCGGAATCGAGCCCGAGCAACCGCTGCGCCCCTGTTTCCTGATGTATCCTCCTCAGCATACGAAAGATATATCAAGTTGTTCTCCTTGTAGTGAGGATGGAGAATTATATCACCCAAGCCCCCCTGACCACCGTAAGCTACCTGAGGTACGCCCTGAATAGGTATCGTGGAACGATCATGCATGTGGACCATGAGTAATGTTCCTGATTTTTCAGTTACCAGGAGATCACCATCGGGGAGAAAAGTCATGGCCCACGGTTCATTGAAGGTACCAAACCTTTCGGGCCGGAGCTTTGAACCTGCATTCCCGTTAATCGCCTTACCAGCGGACTCAACAGAGGCATTGCAGGAAAGCAGCAACAACAGCGGGAGGAAAAAATTTAATACTTTCATACCACTCGTTATCAAATCGTTTTCAGGTTATGCCCTATCGTCCGCTACCTGCTCTCGCATTGCAGTAAGCTCGCCTATCGACAACCCCGTAGCCTTTGCAACAACCTCGACAGATACACTCTGTTCCAGCAAGGCCGAGGCAATACTTCGCTTTCCTTCTGCAAGCGCGGCCCCCTGTAATTCTTCCTGATGATATTCCTCAATCATAGAAGCCCGTTCTGCCGGGGAGATATGGTCACGCTGAATAGAAGTGAATAACTTTTGAATTTCAGCACGCTGGTACTGTGATTCATCAACTTCTTCATCTAAGGTATCATTAATGGCCTGTAACCACTCTCGGTACGGTTGCGGAGTTTCGTCGGACACATATTTCGGACAGAGATAAATAATCTTATGAGGAATTTCACACAGCGGTCGGCCTGATAAGTCACGTGGATCAAAATCTACTATGGAGACCGGTGTAGCATGCCGATCGCCTGACGTAAGGACTACCAGTGTAAACACTTTTAATCCGGGACGATAATTTGCAGAACTGGAAATCTGCTCAAGCAGGGCTACGCAATGATAATAGAGAAACCGATCATAATGATCAGTGGTGCGGGCATGTTGAATATCAACAACGACGCGATGGCTTGTATCTTCCCCGAACAGATCAAATCGGGGTTTGATATAGCCGATCGGCGGATCAAATTCTTTCTCGGTCTCGACATGCTCAATCGTGACAGAGAGTCCAAGCATATCCTGGACAAATGCCGTGAAAATCTCCGGGTCGCAGAATGCTTTTTTAAAAACCACGCCATATTTCAGCGATGCAACTTTTTTCATGTCTTTTCACCTTCAGCAAAAGCTGCCCGCTTTCGTTTCACTCAAGCAGCATTTTTCTTGACTATTCAGTTACTCAACATCTTTCAAAACTGCTCGGGCCTGCCTGTCACCTTAACTGACTTGCTCTGTATTTTGTTGATGTCATTTCAGAAATGTCAATGTATATGCAATTTCACCGAAGCTTTCATACTCCTCTACATTGATCTCCAGATTCTGCCCGTGGCATTCCCAGTGCAGTACACCGCAGGACTTTTCCTCCAGCCCTGATTGTTCATAAATCAGAGTCATAACATCTTCCTCAAGGTTCTGCTGAATAAAGATATCCCCGACACCTGTATTCCCGAACACAAAGAGTACCTCCAGACCGCCTTCTTTGGCAAACTCAATTGTAACCGCATCTGCGCCAGCATCAATAGCTTGATCTAATATCTCCTGCATCTTCGCCCTAGCAAGAGCTTGGGATTCTTTGGGCACTTCACTCATGTCGAATCATCCTCCCCCACAGCACAATGTTAATAAATGGAAATTTTCCATGCTATTGACAGAATTCATGGCCGGGATGAGCATCCCGTTTTCGCGTAACAGCCGAGCGGCCCGCAAAGATTCTTCCGAGCGTTCCAAGCGATAGGTCATGATAGTCCGACGATCTTCAGGTGTCACAGACGCACCCCTTCCCGCAGAATATTGCGGTAGATTGGCAGGTAATCCGCATGTTCCCTGATGACAGAATCAGAAAGCAGGATGACATCAATAACACAGTCATACTTCAGTTCTAAGTCATACGCCATATTGTACACATCCTGCTCAATATCCGTCGTCAGATCGGGAATCTGAAAAAAAATGTCAATGTCAGACTCTTCTGTCTCGTCTTCCCGCGCATTTGAACCGAAGAGCCGCATGTCACTCACAGTATATTTTTCGGCAACCGCCTGTTTAAATTCACAAACGATATCATCCAGATGTGTCGTGACCATGCGTTCCACCTCCTTTCTCTATTATCAAGATCATAACCCAACAAAATGATTTTATGAGGAATACTTTACCCAAAGGATTGACTTTCAGCTATCCGTTTTAAACGGATTGATCACCGTCAGCCACTCAAAACCTTCAAAGTCAGCAGTATTCACCGTATACAGTCCTGCAACCCCATGATCTTTCAATGTCGCTGCAAGAACCACGTCAAACATTTTTCTGCGTGTTGTAACGGTTTTTAACAGCGTTAAAAAGGTTTGCATCTGCGTCTCCTTATGGGCAAGAACAAGAACCCCGGTATCGAGATACTCCTGAACAACATCTGCTGCGTCCTGAATTGAAAGGGGGCGTGTCAGCGTCTGCCGTGTCATAACATTGATAAATTCTGTCAGTACCTGCGTTGAAAGGCAGACGTTCAACTGTCCATCCACATCATATTCGTTGAATACTTGCTCAATAAACCGGACAGCCTGGTGATGGAAGTCAGAATCTTCATTATGAGCATAAACCAGCAGATTCGTATCAATTGCGAAAAGCATGTGTTTTTTTATCCCCTTTCAGCATAGATTTCCTCGCGATCACAGCGAATTTCCTGACCAAGATGAAACTTTCTGACTTTAAATGTCTTCCGACGATGCCTGCCGGATATGCCGGATTTAATATCGTCCTTCAATGACTTCAAAATAACCTCAATAACCTGAATACGCTCCGCCAACGGTGCATGTTGAATTTGAGCAAGCATATCTTTAGCAATCATAAAGGAACTCCTTGAAATAAATTAAGTAATAAAAATCCACTTGACTTCAGGCTTCATAAGCACATCCCTTCCCGCAGAATATTACGATAAATGGGCTGAGATGATAACGCAACATATACATAAAGTATACTATGATCGTCCCAAATGAGTAACGCCAACTATCACACCATCCCTTCCTTACCGGGACCGTAATATTTTTCGTTCCCCAAGAACATGCATCAGCCAGGTAAATCCAAACTTGAGCAGCTCAGCATCATCCCTTTCAATGCGTCTCCGCTGATCACGATCCAGCCGGTACTGGACGATGAGATTATTCTCAATGCTGTAGGCCCGAAAGGCATCAATATTATAACAAACCATAAAGGCCAATTGCTGCCGAGGACCAGCATGTCCTTCGCCCTGCCAAGGGTCGCCGGCAAAAAAGGCATCGACCTCTGCCCAGAGATCGTTCATCAGGTTAAAAGAATCCAAACGCTGCTCGCGCTTCCATTGGCGAACTGTATAGGTATTCCTCTCTTCATGGCCCTTACAGTAAGAATGATGAACAACAGCATAATGGCTTTTCAGTGGTGCGTTCGGCCCGGCTTTCTCGACCCCCCGTTCCAAGGGATAGGTTCGACAGGCTGAAGGACGGTCAGCATAGACTGAACAACCAGCCTCGATGAGAAACGGACA
>MTKS01000069.1 GCA_004028495.1 Candidatus Electrothrix marina | reverse complement strand
TGGAGAAAGTAATCCCGGATCATGGGCGATCTGAAATTCGCTCCTCTGGTGTTCTGGATGAAAAATTTCTTGCCGTCCCATCAATGGCTCTTTATGAAGTTGAACAAGAAGTTAATCGCATGGCCTCAATCGCTGAAGAAATGCTCCTAAACGCTCGAAAGGCCTTTGTGAACCGTGATAATAAGGCATATGCCATAGTGAAGGAGAGTGAAAAAACGATTGATGCCATATATGAAGGACTAAGCGTCTACCTCGGTAAAATCAGCACACTGATGCTGTCCGAAAAAGACAGCAAAAGAAAACTGGCTTTTGCTCATGCTATTACGGATATTGAAAGGATTGCGGACCTTGCTGAAAACCTAGCAGAATATTCTCGTCAGAAGGAAATTGTTTTTTCCGGGCACGCGATGAATACGATTGAAAAAGTCTTTGACAATACATTATTGACATACAGTTCCGCAGTAAAATCGCTCAAAAGGAATATGAAATCGATCGCAAGAGATGTCAATCTTCTTGAACTGAAGGCTGTTGATCTTGAACTGCAATTACGTGACAAATACCTTGTCAGGACTGAAGGCGACACATTGAAGCCACGAATTGATGCACTTTATCCAAGTGCCTTGCTGGAATTAAAAAGAATTAGTGACCATGCCAACAATGTCGCTCACTATGTTTTAAAAATGTAGCCACGTAGGCCTGCTTGAGGAGAGAACAGGGGGACAGCTCCCGATTAATTCATCAATTCTATTGATTCAGCTCAAGATCATCCAGAGGACTTATCACGCCGTGCCCGCCCTGTTGCAGAATAGAAGTGTAGACCATACACTTCTATCATTCTCTTTTTTTATTGACATTTCCAGGTGATCCTCTTAAAGAGAATCACAACTGTAAACTCTGACAGGACTGCCGATGATGACCAACACGCTCATACCTCTTCTCCTCTTCGCTCTCTCCATCTTCCCGGACGCACTTGTTTATGCCAACGATAAGCGAATGCCACCAATGGCCCATTTTACTTTCAATGGGAACGCCAAGAATACAGGCAAAGAACGTGCTGAATTCGAGCTCAAAAATGTAGCTTTCAACACGGACACCTTGTACCTCAATGGACAATATGAATTCGACAGCTCCGAGATCGGATACCGCGCAGTCTGCAAAACGCCAAATTTCAACTACGCAGCCTTTACGGTCGCCCTTACGTTCAAAGCGGAGGAATTTACTGAGCGAAAAACAAATATCTTTGTCGGTGGCACCTCTCATCGCTGGTTTGAAATGAAAAGGGGTGAATCGGGAGACTTAATCATCACATTCAATAACCATAATCTATCTTACGAGGTTACAAACGCGTCGCTGGCAGCAGGAAAATGGACAACTGTGGCGTGCGGCGTGGATTTCTCTGCACACAAAATCCTTGTGTACATCAACCGAATTAAATCTGCGGAATTCGACTTACCCAAGGATTTCAAATTGCGAGTCATCGGATCAACGGCTGAAGAAAGAGATAAAAATTGGTCGTTCACAAATTACTCCAATTCAAATGTCTTTCACGGGTTCGTCGATGAACTGATCCTTTACAATCGCATGTTGACGGACAGTGAATTGAGCGAAATCCCACTGACGCCATAATTCCGCCGAAAGATCGGGTGCCCGGTTCCGGGCTGGGTTTACCCCTGGCCCTTGAGACCACCCGTGCTCATAAGGGCCACCTTGTGCTTGATCGGTCACAGAATAGGGATGAGCTGTGTTCCTCGTCGATACAGATATCTTTCTTGGATACTTACATTTCCCATCGTTTTCCTGGGCACCTTACTGACCTTAATCAATAATGACTGGGGGTGGCTTTCGTTCTCCCGCTCAAATCCCTCCCGTGACCGGACCTTGTGCAATGCGATGAAGCCGCATTATGCCACCAACTTCATCCATTAACATCCTTTCCTTGACGTTTTCCCTTGACATCCCCTGACTTTTCCTTAAACAATAGTATTTGAATTGACAAGAAACTATCAAGGTAACATAACTTGATACCAACCAATAAGAAATTCAAGCTATCCGGGAAAAGCTCCTAATATTAAAATATCAGGATAACCTCCTTTGATATTGTTATTATTCAGATACTGTCAGGAATGATTACCTGATAAGTAATAGTTCGGCAATGAAATTAACCTGAAAATCAAAAAAGGAGACGAACAGTGGGTATTTTAACTTGGATCGTAATGGGACTGCTTGTAGGGGTGCTCGCAAAATTCATCATGCCTGGAAAAGATCCCGGAGGGATTTTTGTTACTATCCTGATAGGCATAGCAGGTGCTTTCGTGGGTGGTTTTATAGGGTCACTTCTCGGATTTGGAACAGTTACCGGATTTAATATAGTAAGTATCCTGCTGGCTACCGGTGGCGGTGTCCTCCTTTTGGCTCTGTACCGTATGATAAAGAAAAAATAGCCCCCTTTTTATATGCAACTTTGCCAGCTCCGTAACTGGAGCTGGCTATCTCTTCACTCTGCTCACAGAGTGCCGCCAACCCACTCCATGACCTCTGCAAAAGGATACTTGTCCAACTTCCCAAATAGTTCATGCTTGCTCAACTTATTCCTGGTCAAACCGGGTGATGAAAGCCCACAGAGCAGGCGCGTAATCTGGCGCGGGCTCGCCAAGACCTGCGGATATTCCGCTCGTAACTGTTGCAACGCTTCCGCCAGCTCCTTTTGCTCCGGCACCCCCGCATCGCTCGCCCTGCCGCTTATCTGCGCATTCTCCCCGTGCAGACAGAACGAGCAATGGCCGCAGGCATCCGCTGGTTCCTCACCAAAATATCGCAGCAGGAACCCGGTCTTGCACCCTGCTTGATTGACCAGATCAACCACCAGTCCCAGCCGATCCAAGTCACTGCGCTCCCGCTGCGCAAACCGCTTGACCAGCCCATCCTTGAGCACCGCAATATCAAGATGATCAGCAGCAAGCTTTCTGAAACCGAGACGCGCTCCGCTGACCTTGAGCACCAGATCACCCTGCTGTTCCAGATAATCCAAGGCTGTGATCACCCGTTTCCTCGGACTGCCCGTCCGTTGCGCTGCCTCGTCAAGATCAATGCTGAACCAGATCTTCTGCTTAACTGCGCAGGAAAGAATTTTTCTAAGAAACTCCTGTCGTTCCGCATCAAAGCGGGGAAGAATCTCCGCAGAAGGTCGTAAGGGCTTAAAGGAGTAGCTGCTGTAAAACGGCCCGGTGGATGCAAGCAGCCCCTCAAGCTCCAGATAGGTAAGCAGGGTTTTCACCACCAACGGTCGCATATCAAACAGGCCGGAGAGTTCATAAATCGAGCAAGAAAACACAGCCTCCTGCCCGAGAATATGATCGACAAACTCCGGCACATGGCCGGGCTCTGGAGTATCGCCGTAGACAAAATTCTCCAGCACATGCAGGTCATTGCCGTTGCCGAGCATAATACAGGTTGAAGGCAGACCGTCCCGTCCTGCCCTCCCGATTTCCTGGGCATAATTTTCCAGGCTCTTGGGCAGGTTATAATGAAAGACTGCACGGATATTGCTCTTATCAATACCCATACCAAAGGCGATGGTCGCCACCACAATCGCCTTATCCGAGGCCATAAACCAATCCTGGACCGCCTGCCGTTGCTCATCCTTCATTCCGGCATGATAGGGTTTGGCCGGAAATCCCTCCTTGGCAAGCAGAGCGGCCACCTGCATGGCGGTCTGCTGGAGGGTGACATAGACGATGGTCGGTCCGCCTACCCCGCCTACCACGTCCGGTTCCTCCAGCTCCCTGAGTCGATCCACCAAAGCCTGATCTGGATCTTCAGCCGGTTCAAAGAGCAGGGTGAGGTTGGGTCGATAGAATCCGGTTTGGATGCAGTCAGCGTCAGCAACAGCAAAACTCTGTCGGATATCCGCTGCCACCTTGGGCGTTGCTGTCGCAGTCAAGCCCAGCACCGCAGGCACCGCAAAGGTTTTGGCCAGTTCTGCCAGTTTGAGGTAGTCAGGACGGAAATTATGGCCCCATTCGGAGATACAATGGGCCTCGTCAATCACCAGTAGAGAAAGTCGTAGCCGGGCAATCAAGGCCACAAAGCGCTCATTGGCAAAGCGCTCTGGAGCCACATAGAGCAGCTTCAGCTCATTACGGTGCAACCGGTCATAAATCGCGTTGACTTCGCTAAAATCTAAGGATGAATCCAAGCGTGCAGCTGCAATCCCTTTTCCGATAAGAAAATCCACCTGATCCTTCATCAGGGCCATGAGCGGTGACACCACCAAGGTCAGGCCGGGAAGATGGAGGGCTGGCAGTTGATAACAAAGACTCTTTCCCTGGCCGGTGGGGAAAATCGCCAAGGCGGAACGGCCCGCCAAAACAGCTGCGATCACCGCTTCCTGCCCCGGCAGAAAGGCATCAAAGCCGAAGATCTGTTGCAGGGTTTCTTCGGGCGAACTTTTCATACTCGTCAATATGGTCATGCCTTCTCCCTTGTCGATTTCGGACAGATCTTGCCCCCGGATCTCTGGAACTGCGAATCAGAAAAGATGCTGTCTATGCAACATCCGGGTACTGCGGCGGGCTGTCCCCTTTCCGCTTGATGATTTTTGGATATTTCCCTTTAGGAGCAGAAACAGGCTCTGTTATCGACACCACATTGATCTGATGCCACCAGTCATCACCGAAATCAAACTTTCCCCAGGTCGTTCTTCTGTCCCGGAATATAGGGAATGAATCCCTTTTCATAAGCAACCTCCTGAATATGCAAAGGCATGTTGCGGACATCCACAATAAACCCATC
Organism: Candidatus Electrothrix marina; assembly: GCA_004028495.1. Classification (GTDB taxonomy): domain Bacteria; phylum Desulfobacterota; class Desulfobulbia; order Desulfobulbales; family Desulfobulbaceae; genus Electrothrix; species Electrothrix marina. The sequence goes on along the minus strand of MTKS01000069.1, from coordinate 2,714 downwards.
CACCATAATCTTCCAAGCCATGGGATTGTCGTCCATTTTGCTCGGCAAGGTCCAATTCGGGTCAAACTGCATCATGTCCATCAGATCACGAATCTGCTTGGATTTGCTCGCCCCGTTGCTCGTACTGATTCCGAAACCTGCGCAGAGTCCCCCGGCAGTCAGAGATGGCTTCTGACTCTTGTCAAAAAGAAAATTAACAAACCCGAGCGCGTAGATAACACCGCCGGCCCAGCTGTTGGTTTTCCCTCTGGCGAGCGGGGACGGTCGCTTGCGGCACAGTGCAGCGGTCAGATAACGGGCCAGCTGCGCATATTCCTCATTCAGCTGTTCCTTACAGAATGCGTCGGTCAGGGAAGAAATTGCAGCAAAAGTTTCCTGCATCTTTTTCGGTACATTTTCTGATTTTGTTTTCTTTGCCATGAGATGTAGTTATTGTACGGGATGTTTTACAGGTGCAGATCCGCATCGCAGACCTCTTTTCCGGAATATTCACGCAATCAGTCGGACAAAAAAAAGAAAAAGAAAGCTACCTGTTACGCGTTGAAACTGCAACGCAATTCTTAACGCTTGCAAACAATCATTCTGTTTTTTCCTGTTGTTAAAGAAAAAGTCAGGATGGCATGCCGACTAATCCGATTGCCCCGGCTTATCAGGAACCGGGCTCGCACTGATCCAATACGCTATATATTGTTCATATACTCAGCACCGATGCTGTGCAGAGCTTAATTCAAAAGAAATATTGCAATTCAAGAGAGAGATGGCTGTCCTGTTCAAGCGGCAGCACAGCATCCTGCTCCGCTGCATCAAGAAGAAACAGGGCTTCCAAGTGCAGCTTCAGATGCTCACCGAAACGGCGATCCGCCTCTGCTGAAAACATGCAGGTGGATAATTCCACATCCTTCATGATACCTGCCAGAATCTCGGTTCCGGCTGCATCGTTCAAGGCCAAACGAAAGCCGCCTATAAAATCGTTATTAAAAACCGTCAAGGATTTATCCGCACGATCATCAAAAACATATTCTCCGATAATCCCGAAATCGGCCCCGCTCTCATAAATGCCGTAAAAAGTGTACTCAAAACCGCAAACAGCAGCGGCAAAGTCCCTTTCCTGACCGGTTCGATACAGGGCTTCTCCTTTCAACAACCAATCACCGGCAACCATTTGCACATCCAGACCGGTTTGGCCAATTTGGCGATAAGAGGGGAGCAGAACAGGATTACGCATATCACCGCCTAACAGCAGATCAGGATCCCTGGATGTACCCATGAAATGATACAGGCCAAAGTCAGCGTTACCAACAGTATCACTGTAACGTAAGGAAAAATCAAGATGTAACTGCTCCGAAGCACTTTCGTACAAGGGGTGATCGGCAGCAATAATGGGTTCACTGCGAAGACGATCTTTTTCTCCAGGAAAGGTGCGTTCCCGAAACCAAGGAAGAAGGAACGCCTCAATCATCCCCTGACCCTGGGGAACAGAAAGATGTACCATAGGTTGCCCGAGTTTTTCCTCTCCGCTGAAGTCCTCAACAGAATCTGTCTGATTGATGATGTCAACCAGATGAACAAACTCGGTTGCTCCCCAGAAAACTTTGCTGATGCCGACTTGCAGCTCCCAGTCTTCAGCCGGACAGATAAAGCTTGCTTCCCGAATATCCCAATGACTCCGCTCATCCGCATTATTGTCAAGACGAACAAAGGGTTTCAGGAGAAGGCTTGAGCCATCACTGAAAGCATAATACAGCTCAGGTTCAAGGACGATAGAAGCATTATGCTCCTTCTGCGCAGCGAATTTCGGCTCTTCCGTAAAATACCGTCCCTCAAGGACAATATTACCGGCGAGTTCAAAGCCGAAAGCCACCAGAGGAGACAGGAGAAAAAGAGAGGTTGCCGCTGTTACCGCTGTTATTACTGCAAATCGTGAATATTTTTTTTTGCGGCTCATTATCTGCATATCAGGAATTCATAAAAAACAAACAACCCCGTCCCAAGGGGCGGGGTATTAATTAATTATCTCACAATTAATCATCTCGCTCTCTTCAAGCTGTTCTTGTTAAAATCGTTATCCGTAAGGCCTGTCTGGAACTGGTACTTAGAGTAGAGCAAAACTGTAGATTTCCCGCTCTGATGATTCATCATATGCATTTCCCCGGCCCGCCAGTATTTGCCTTCATATTGCTTATAATTCTTCAGGATCAGAGTCTTGAGCAGACTGTCCTTGCGATCATAAAATTCCACCTTCTGGATGCGATACTCGTCTTTATCCCGCCACACCACCTGTCGGCTGTAACCTGAGTTCTCCGCATCAACAGGATAATATTCAGACACTGTGCAGGCATGACCATCAAGCTCTTCATCTCGAAGATACTTATAGGTATACTCCTCAACCTCCTGACTGGAGATATCCTCGTAAGAAAATTCACTGCCAACAAAGGAGCCAGATTTATTACGGGAGTTAATACGTTTCACCCGTTTCAGGGCGGGTAAATACAGCCATTGTTCATCATCACCGCTTTTATGAGAAAAAGTCAACAAGGCTGTTCCTCGAATATCACGGGGCGTGCGAAAAAGAGACAGGCTCTTATCGCCGTCATCTTGTACTTCCAGAACTTTATTGGCCATTTCCCTTCGACTTTCCTGACCATTTTTATTCCGTAGAATCATCACCATATCAGAAACCAAATCGCCGAAGCCCTGATCGCGGCGTTCCGCTT
>MTKS01000068.1 GCA_004028495.1 Candidatus Electrothrix marina | reverse complement strand
GAAATCATTCTGGCGATAGCCTGCCAATGCCTTTTCAATACCGGCAATACACGCCTCTCTGGTTTCAGGGTGTTCTTTTCCTATATGACTCAGGCTGGAAGCAGCCGCAGCCCGTGCATAAAGGGTGCGTGAGGTGTCTCCTGCATATTGGGTCAACGCTTGTATGGCAGGCTCACCTATCATGGCAAAGGCCTTAGGCATATCTTCACTTATCCAGTCGTTATGATATTCATCAACCTGGTAGAGCTGGTCAATCATGGTGGGAACCGCCTCAGCAGCCCGCAGTACTCCCAGGGTTCGCCAGGCATGTATAGGTGCCGCCCAGGCTTCGCTGTTTTCTCCATCTGCTTGATTCAGCTGTTCATCACCCACCATCTTGATGAGTTCGGGAATATGCTCTTCGTTCAGGCCGAGTTCAAGGTAAACAGACCAGTCTTTGATGTTACGTGCGCTGCCATAGGTCAGTAGCGAGCTGACAGGTTCGGTGTATTGATTGGTGCTCATAATTCGTACAGGTTAGGAATTTTTGATGTTTTTTAGGGAATGTCGGATAGCTTGAAATTTTTGACCAGCAAATTCTACAGCAGGGTTTATGAAGAAGCAAATGCTTTCTGATAGTTAGTGGAAAAGGCTATACTAGAACATACCGACACTCGGTACCGGAACAGGAACTTACACTTTTTTATTCAGTGCTGTTCTCAGCTCCGCATCAAACCGGGCGGCCTGACTGCATAATTCAGTCACCGTATTCCAACCGTCCTGAAGGTCATTACTCCGGGCATCATATCCCTCTGACTGATTTTTCAAGCGACCGCCTTGGTTGATAACCAACTTGGGGCGAAGGCGTTTACCCAAGCGACGCAACAAAGACTTGATGTCGGTGCGGCACTCTATACAGAAAACATCCGCAGAGTTGGAGTCACAGGAGACAATCTCCGGCGCATCTGGAAACAAAGCAGCCAAAGCCCACGTCTCAGATGCGGCAGCCGGTACGCAGAACACCGCTCTGTCGGGAAGCAGATCAAGGGCAAGCCAATCAAGCAGCAGCTTCCTGACAGCATCCGCACCGGATTCCGGCGGCGGACAGGAGACGGACCGGTTGACTTCGGCATCGCTCTCATACTGTATATCTGCATCCACCTGAATAATAAGGATATCAATATTTCTCAGTATACCTTTGAATTTTTCCCCTGCCGCTTCCTGCCGACACCAAGTACGAATACCTTTCCAGCCTGCGCCATGAATGCCTGCATCGCCGCCAAAGGCTGTGCGGGGAGGTTGGATAGGAACCGATATATAATCGTCCAGAGTACTGTCCAGAATCGACCTGATAATAACCTGATCCGTCGGGCCTTCGCATACCGTGCCGATCTTATACATTTGGCACACCACCCAGATGCCCTGTAACCCAGAGGCGGGAAACGGTCCAGTATTCTCCGTCACGCTGAAGATCGTCTGGAGTAAGGTAAACACGTCTGATAATTGTTCTTCCTTTTCTGGAACGATCTACAGCAAAAAGGCGTACTTCGTCATTATCCAGGGGAAGTCCATCTAAAACCAGGGGATTATGCGTGGTAAGCAGGAGCTGTTTCTCCATGTCATCAACAGCGAATATCCAGCTGCAAATCTTTTCCATAAGCGCACGAGCCAGCCGAGGATTGAGTCCGTGATCCATATTGTCGATAGCAAGAACAGGTGGAGCTTCAGGCAGGGTTGCCAGTGCAGCGGCAAAAAGTACATACAGAGCACCTTCACTGGCATCATATCCTGTCAGACCGTTACGTTTTTCCGCCATAAAACGGTCTCGGAACCAGACAACGTGCCGAGAGGCGGCAACTGACGGTGAAAGGGGGAGAGCGTCACCGGCAGAACGCGCTCCGAAGGATTTTTCCCAATCAATCATGCTGTGAATGTCGCTGAAAACCTGTGTCATCCATTTAGCCTTACGCTTATATGCAAATAGGCTGAGCACAGCCTGCGGAAGCCGTCCGCCAGCAAGACCGACAGGGTCCCGCTGCTGCGTGTCAAGAATAAGTCCTCGCAACGTATTGGTGTTGGCCGTATAGATTGCATAGTCTGCAAGTTCGCGGATCAGACGGGAAGGTGCTTCTTCAGGGAGCAGCTCAACAGCCTTAAGTGCCGCCAGTCCCTGCTGGGGATTAAGTCGTCTGTTTTTGGTTGCCGGAGACCTGCCGACGAGTTGCAACTTTTCCTGTTTCAGCGACTCGTTTTTAAAGGTCCATGCCGGTTCTGGATTTTGTATCGGATTATTCAGTTCAACAGCATAAGAGGCGTTGTCGGCTATGGCTTCCAGGCGGATAGCATTACGCATTTTTGTTCCGGTAAACGATGATTTATACAGAGCAGGGACTCCGGGCCGAACCCCCCTTCTCATGAGAGCTTCGTCATCAACTCTACCGTTTGCTGCGGCACCAAGAACACCTATAGCTTCCAGGAAGTTGCTTTTACCGCTACCGTTTGCACCGATAAATACATTAATCTTGCCGAGTTCAACAGAAACATCCAGCAAGGACTTAAAAGCCGTAATGTTAACATTGCGTATCATTTATCACATTATAAGGAGAGGCTATAAGGCAGCATTTTTCACCGCTTTTTTAAATCCAGCTGGAGCGCAAAAAAAAATTGAGCCTTTAGAATGGAAAAAAGGGCGAATCGCTGAATAGCGATCCGCCCTTTCTTAATTACTCAGAGACGTTAGCTGTAGCTCCTCAGCTTACTCAGGAGCAATCCCCATCTCTTTTTCCTTCTCATGCACAGCCAATCGTGTTTTCACGGCTGTATCCGGAATCAGCGACATGGAGTCGATGCCCTGTTCAACCAGGAAGGTGGCAAACTCAGGAAAGTCGGACGGCCCCTGACCGCAGATGCCGATCTTTTTGCCCCGTCGTTTGGCGGTTTTGATCACCATTTTGATCATCTCTTTCACCGCATCATCCCGCTCATCAGCGATACCTGTGACAATACCGGAGTCACGGTCAAGGCCGTAGGTGAGCTGGGTCAGATCGTTGGACCCGATGGAGAAGCCGTCAAAGATATCAGCAAAGGCATCAGCGCAGATCACGTTGCTGGGGATCTCGCACATCACGTACAGCTCCAGGCCGTTCTCACCCTGAACCAGACCGCAGTCCCGCATAACCTCGATGACCTTTTTACCCTCTTCCGGGGTTCGGCAGAAAGGCACCATCAGCTTGATGTTGTCCAGGCCCATATCGTTACGCGCCTTGAGCAGACCTTGGCACTCCAGCTCAAAGGCCGGACGATATTTGGGATCGTAGTAGCGGGAAGCACCGCGCCAGCCGATCATCGGGTTTTCTTCTTCCGGCTCATAGAGTGTACCGCCGACTAAGTTGGCGTACTCGTTGGATTTGAAATCGGACAGACGGACAATAACATCATTGGGGTAGAAACCAGCGGCAATGCGGCCTACGCCCTCAGCAACCTTATCGATAAAAAATTGTCTTTTATCAGAATAGGCAGCGGTCTTTTCGTCAATGCGCTTGACGATTTCCTGCTTCTCAGGATCGTCGGATGCCTTAAGCTCTTCGTAGTTGTACAGAGCCAGCGGATGGAGGCCGATATGGGAGTTGATAATAAACTCCTCACGGGCCAGGCCGACACCGTCATTGGGGATCTGGCTTTCTGTAAATGCCTTTTCCGGAATGGCCAAGTTCATCATGATCTTGGTCTTGGTGGCGGGCATATTGGCCAAGTCAGTGGTCTCAATTTCGTACTTGAGCAGACCTTCATAGACATAGCCGGTCTCGCCTTCAGCGGAGGAAGCGGTGATCTCCTGACCGGTTGTGATATTGTCGGTGGCATCGCCTGTGCCGATAACGCAGGGGATACCCAGCTCACGAGAAATAATCGCGGCATGGCAGGTCCGCCCGCCACGATTGGTAACAATGGCTCCGGCAATCTTCATGATCGGTTCCCAGTCCGGGTCGGTCATGTCGGTAACCAGCACTTCCCCTTTCTTAAAGGTGCCGATGTCTTTGACATTTTCAATGCAATGGGCCACGCCCTGGCCGATCTTGGTGCCCACAGCCAGTCCTTCAGACAGGACAGTTCCTTTCTCCAGCAGCTTATAGGTCTCCATGACGCTTTTGTTGGCCTGGGAATGGACGGTCTCAGGACGGGCCTGAACGATGAACAGGTCACCGGTGCCCACTTCCTTGCCGTCGCCATCTTTGGCCCACTCAATATCCATACCCTTGCCGTAATGATCCTCGATAATACAGGCCCATTTGGCCAGCTGGAGGATTTCATCATCAGAGATAACATAGGAGTTACGCTCTGCTTCGGTGGTATCGATATTTTTGACCGGCTCTTCGGTGGACGGGTCATTATCGTAGATCATTTTGATGGCCTTGGACCCGATCTTTTTACCAACAATGGGGCGTTTGCCTTCCTTGAGTTTCGGCTTGTACACGTAGTATTCATCCGGGTTAACTGCACCCTGCACCACGTTTTCCCCCAGACCCCAGGCACCGGTGATGAAACAGGCATCCTCAAAACCGGACTCTGTGTCTATGGAGAACAAAACACCGGAAGAAGCAGAGTCGGAGCGCACCATCTTCTGGACCGTGATGGAAAGGTACACATCAAACTGACCGAATCCCTGGTGCTTGCGGTAGGAAATTGCCCGGTTGGTGAACAGGGAGGCGAAACATTTCCGGCAATTCTGGATAATATTATCGTAGCCGTGAATGTTCAGATAGGTTTCCTGCTGACCGGCAAAAGAGGCATCCGGCAAATCTTCAGCCGTGGCCGAAGAACGAACAGCCACGTCGCAGTTCTCACCGTACTCGGCCTCCATTTTTTGGTAGGCCTCAATGATGGCGTCCCGCAGAGTGTCAGGAAAAGGTGCGTTACGGATGATGTCCCGACATTTTTCACCGCGCTCGGCCAGATTGGCCATGTCTTCGGTGTCCAAATCGGACAACACCTGCCGGATTTCCGCTTCAATACCGGCTTCTTTGAGCAGATAGCGGTAGGCATAGGCTGTGATGGCGAAACCGTGCGGTACGGCAACACCTTTGCCGGTCAGATGCTGATACATCTCACCCAATGAGGCGTTTTTACCCCCTACCAGCGGTACATCCTCTATACCAATCTCGTCAAACCAAAGAATCAGTTTTTCATCGTGCGCTTGTCCCATGCTTTCATCTCCCAGACCATAGGCCTTTTTATAAAATAACTGAACAAATAACAGTATATAAGCAATGTGTTCCGCAGTGCGGGGCTGCCGATCATTATGTAGCGGGAAAACTATTATAAAAATTTTCCCTGTTGTCAACCTTAACCCGTGCATGCCCTCACATTTTGAGGTAACCTTGGCCCGATATTTATCAAGGATTTTTTCCTTGCTGAGCAACTGCGGGCCGTTGACTGTAGGGTTGTAGGGAACGGTCAATCAGGCCTTAATACCATAAATCTTCGTTCATAGATAGACTATTATGTGGGAATATACAGATAAAGTGCAGCAGCACTTCATGCAGCCGCAGAATGTGGGAGAGGTGGAGAACCCGAGCGGCACCGGCGATGTGGGTTCTTTGGCCTGCGGCGACGCGTTAAAATTGACCATTAAGGTGGATGAAAATGACATTATTGTCGATGCTCAATTTAAAACTTTCGGTTGCGCTTCAGCCATCGCTTCTTCCTCGGTATTGACAGAGCTGATCAAGGGGATGCCCGTGGATGAGGCTGCCAAGATCACCAATGAGGATATTGCCGAGGCCCTGGGCGGCCTGCCCAAGGAAAAGATGCACTGCTCGGTCATGGGCCGGGAAGCCCTGGAAGCGGCCATTGCCGATTACCGGGGTGTGATCCTGCCTATGGCGCAAGGTGAAGTGGTCTGCGAATGCTTCGGCGTCACCGACCTTGATGTTATTCGGGCGATCCGGGAATCCGGATTGCGCTCGGTCGAGGAAATTACCAACTTCACCAAGGCCGGAGGCGGCTGCGGCAAATGTGAAGACCGGCTACGGGAAATCCTTCAGCAGACCGTGGAAGACCTAGCGGAAAAAAGCACGCCTGTCAAAGAAAAGCGAATGACCACCCTGCAGAAGATTAAAAAGATTGAGCAGGTTTTGGAGCGGGAAATCCGGCCCACCTTGAAAAAGGACGGCGGTGATATCGAGTTGGTGGACGTGGACGGTGATTTTGTTACGGTGTCTCTGCGGGGTGCCTGTGCCGGTTGTCATTCCTCGCGGACAACCCTGAAAGAGTACGTGGAAAAGAAACTGCGTGAACAGGTGGTGGACAGCCTGATCGTTGAGGAGGAGAAATGATGAACTGCGGCAGCGATAAGGTCATTTATATGGACAACAACGCCACCACCCGGATTGCTCCTGAGGTGTTGGAGGTGATGATGCCCTTTCTTCAGGATTGCTACGGCAATCCCTCTTCCATGCATACCTTCGGCGGTCAGGTCGGGCAGGTGGTTGAGCAGGCCCGCGCCCAGATTGCTGAGCTGCTCGGAGCAGACCCGGAAGAAATCGTGTTCACCAGCTGCGGCACAGAAAGTGATTCCACAGCGATCCTGTCGGCCTTGCAGAGCCAGCCGGAAAACCGGCATATCGTCACTACCAGAGTGGAGCATCCGGCGGTCAAGAATCTTTGTGAAACCTTGGACATGCTGACCGGTCATAAACATCGGGTGACCCGATTGACGGTGGAAGCAGACGGTACCCTGGACTTAGCTGCCTACCAGGAAGCATTGACTGAGGACACAGCTATTGTTTCGGTTATGTGGGCCAATAATGAGACCGGGGTCTTGTTTCCTGTAGAGGAAATGGCGGCTCTGGCCAAGGAGCGGGGGATTCTGTTTCACACTGATGCGGTTCAGGCTGTGGGCAAGATTCCGATCAATCTTCGGGAAAGCCAGATTGATTTCCTCTCCCTTTCCGGTCATAAGCTCCATGCACCCAAGGGTGTCGGAGTGCTCTATGTGCGTAAGGGAACGCCCTATGTACCTTTTCTCCACGGTGGGCACCAAGAGCACGGTCGTCGCGGCGGCACGGAAAATGTGGCCTCCATTGTTGGCCTGGGCCGGGCCTGTCAGCTGGCTGGGGAGATGATGGAAGAGGAAAATACCCGGGTTCGGGCTCTGCGGGATAAGCTGGAACACGGGTTGATGAGCTCCATTCCTAAATCTCTTCTTAACGGTCATGCCGAAGACCGCCTGCCTAATACCAGCAATATCAGCTTTGAGTATGTGGAAGGCGAGGCTATTCTGTTACACATGAATCAGCACGGAATTTGTGCTTCCTCGGGGTCTGCTTGTACCTCTGGTTCGCTGGAGCCGTCCCATGTGCTCCGGGCAATGGGGGTTCCCTTTACTGCGGCTCATGGGTCGATCCGTTTTAGTCTGTCTATATATAATACAGAGGAAGAAGTGGACTTTGTGCTGGAGAAGATGCCGAAGATTATTGCTGATCTTCGGGCTATGTCGCCTTTTTGGGAGGGGTGAGGGGAAGAGTCTTGATCCCGAACAGAAGACGGGTGGTGTTTTCTGTTCGGGG
>MTKS01000067.1 GCA_004028495.1 Candidatus Electrothrix marina | reverse complement strand
GCAGGGTCAGCACCGAAGGGCTCGGTCAGCGCGGGATTGACAAAGACACCGCCGGAGGCGGCGCACATTCGGAAGATCTCCGCCACTTCCTGGGCTTTATGATGTTTCGGCAGGGCCACCTTGCCGTAAAGATCATAGAAATCAATAAGCAGCAGCAGCTCCTGAATGACCTGCTGCGATCCCTCGTCCATATCCCGGATGTCGTCCCGATTTCCGGCAACGATGACCAAATTCGCCATTCTCTGCAACCGCGATGACTGACCATAGGCATGAACCAGGGTTTTGATATTCTTGCGCTCATCAGGTCGTGACAGGGCAAGGATGATCGGCTTTTTTTCCTTGCGCAAAAAAGGACGAACCGCTTTCAGAAAAGGAGACCTTTGGTTGGAAACAGGCGGGTAAAATTGATTGAGATCCGCACCCGGAGGAATAACCACCATCCTGTCCGGATGATAAAAATCATAGAGTTCATACTGGTCTTCAATCTCATTGCGAGTACTGGTGACCACCAGTTCCGCTGTTGCCAACACCTCTTCTTCCGCCTCGATTCGACGGGAAATATTATAGCGGGACTCGATCTCCTCCTTGTGCATACCTGATGCAAGCAGACGGAGCCTTTTATCCCGGCCCAGCGAGTGTCCTGTATGGACCAAAGGAATTCCGGTAAGGCTGGCCAGCCGGGCCCCGACAAAGCCTGCATCGGCATAATGCGAGTGGAAAATGTTCGGGAAACGATCCTGCTCCTGAAAAAAAGCCGACAGGTTATCAGCAAAGATATCCAGATACTCCCATAATTCTTCTTTGCGGGTATATCCTTCCGTGCCGATATTGATACGGACAATCTGCGCATGTTCGTTGAGCGGTTCCACGGCCTGCGCATAGTCCTCGCTCACGGCCTCATCCTTAATCCGCTGGGTGATCAGATCAACCCTATCCACATCCTTATGCCGCCCCAGAGCATAGGCCAGATCCCGAACATAGCGGGTCTGACCGCCGGTATCCGGATCACATCCCAGTTCCAGATCATTGCCGCGAATCAGCCCGTGAATACTTATCAGGGCGATGTAGAGACCTTTTTCCTCTTTTCGTTGCATAGGTTATCCCCTTTACCCGCTTTTTTTTCTTCTCCTGTTTCTTTTCTCTCCGCATCAGGACAAAAGGCGAATTCCGCCCTTATCTCTTCAAGAAACCGCTGCTGTCACCTGATTTGACCTCCCGTTCCTCCTCTGGTGTGGGCTCTGTGACCTCGGGCCATATCCCCGGTTGCGGGTCCGCACCTCCCAAAGCCGCCGGAGGAGGATCTGAGTCATTGACAGCGGGATTCCTGCGAATCTCGCGCCCCTTTACCTTATAGCAGAACTCAATGGGTATTCCGTTAGGATCAAAGGAGTACACAGAGTGAATAAAATCATGGTCAATCATGTCGGAACAGGCAAAGCCTGCCGCTTCCAGCTTATCTTTCAGGGCCCACACCTCCTCCTTGGAGTCCATCCCGAAGGCAAGATGATCAAAGACACGAGGGCCGGAAGAGGGCTGACCATGCAGCTTTTTCGCCACCGATTCCGCGCCCTCCCACTCAAAGAAGGACAGGCAGCTCTGCTCATCAATCTCAAAAAAGTACTGACGGAAATCAACTTCACCATATCCGTGGATCAATCGCATTCCCATAAGATCCCTCCAGAAACGGATGGTTGCCTCCATATCCGCAGTCACTAGGGCCAAGTGATTAATCCCTTTAAACTTCATGATATCTCTTTCTCTTTCCGTCAAATTTTTATCCGGAATGCCGTTTCCCCGCCCGAAAGCGACGCCGGTATCCTTTACTGATTTCATAACTTTCAGTTATCAAGGCAATAATATAGCACAGCCCTGAAAGGGAAGCAACACAGGAAGCCGCAGCCAGTGATGAGCAGGAGCTCTGGAACAACAAGGCAATCTACCGGCCAACGATAACGAAACGACATAAATATCTTGTTATCCGTTTCTTCCTCCGGTACCCTGATACACTGGAGAGCGAGAGCTTCCACCGGCGGTTATCCTGCAATGAGCCTGAGATGGGATTTTTCCCCTTACAGGGATTTACCAACAGCGAAGCTCCCAACGACAGAGCTCATAACGGATCAGAACCAGAACCACCCATGTAAAACACAACTCCGGATCATGATAAAATACCTTCTGTTCTCCCTGTCCGGTTTTCTTGCCTGCTTTGACCTGTTCTTTTTGCAGATCTCTCTCTTTGCCCGGCCCTTAAATCCGGAAATCCCGATCTCGCAGTACCTGCATAAATCCTATTCCCATAAAAACAGAATAAAAAGCGTCCTTGATATTGTTCAGGACGACACCGGATTTCTCTGGTTGGCAACCTACCGGGATCTGATCAGATTCGACGGGGAGGAATTCCTTTACTATAACCGCTCAACTCGCGACGATTTTCCGGCCTCGGCCGCCCGCAGTTTACTCAGTGACAGCCAAGGTAATTTATGGGTCGGCACCAATGACAACGGTCTTTTTCGTTTTCGCGATAATATATTCACCCAGTTCGATATCCGGGACGGCCTGCCCGGTGCTTCTGTCAGAGAATTATTTGAAGATCGCGACGGCATACTCTGGATCGGGACCACTGCCGGAGTCGCCTCTTTTGACGGAACCGCTTTCCGGCGATTTACCGGCCCGGAAAGCTTAGAAACCAAACTCGTCAATTTTATCTGCCAGGATGCCGAGGGCTCTATATGGGTCGGGACCAATCAGAAAAACGGCGTGTACGTGCTCAAGAAAGGATCGGATGAATTCATCCCCTATCAGGGGGAACTTTCTTCTCTGACAGCGGAGGCCCCTCTTGAGTACATGATCAAGGACAATAACGGCAAGGGACTCTGGGCCATCACCTCGGATACCCTCATACTGATCAAAGAAAACAGAATCAAAAAAAATTTCAAGCTGAGTTTTGAGCAGAGCAGGAGAGAACATAATCGCCAAAAAGTCGCCAATTCAAAAATATTTCAGGACCGAAACGGTGCGCTCTGGCTGACCGGGGACAGCGGACTGATCCGATTTTATAACGGCAGCTTTGATTTTTTCAATCATGCCGACGGGCTCAACGATAATATTGTCTTTTCCGCCTATCAGGATAAGGAAGGCAGCCTCTGGCTCGGCACCCAGCCCGGCCTGGAACGATTATCCGAGCCCAAGTTCACTATCTACACCCAGGATGAAGGCCTTTTTGACGATACCGTCAACGCCGTACTGGAAGAAAAGAACGGAGAATTTCTGGTGGCCACGAATCAGGGGCTCAACCTCGTCCTTCCCCGAAGTAAAAAAACAGAAAAACTGACTGATCCCCTTCTGCGAACCAGAATCAGGCATCTGTACAAGGATCGCTCCGGCAGGGTCTGGGTGAGCACCTATGGACACGGCATCCTGATCATGGAGAACAGAAAAATCGTTCAGCAGCTGAGTATGAAAAACGGACTCGTCTCCGATAAGGTGCGTCTCGTTCTGGAAGATCGCACGGGAAATTTCTGGATCGGTACCCAGTCGGGCCTCAGCATGCTCGACCGGACCGGTCGCCTCACCAACTACACGACAGATACCGCACCGGGCTTAATCAACGACTGTATTCTCTGTCTGCACGAAGATGCTGCCGGGAAAATCTGGATAGGAACCGACGGGGGCGGTGTCCATATTTATGAAAACGGAGAGATACAGCAGCGACACGCAAAAGACGACGGCATTCCCGGGAATGTCGTCTTTCGCTTCTACGATGACGGAGAGGGCGGCCTCTGGGTGATGACCAACGGCGGTATCTCCATCCTGAAAGACAGGACCATTCATAATCTCACGTCCGAAAACGGACTCTTAACAGACAACGTCTTTGAAGTCCTGCTAGATAGAAAAAACAAGCTCTGGATGACTACCACCTTTGGTCTTTTTTATGTGACCCGGCATGATCTCAACCAGGTCATCAACGGCCGAAAAAAAAGTTTTCCCATTACCCTCTTTGATAATAACTCGGGACTCAAGAAGAACCCCGCTTCCAACGCATGGTCCGAGCAGGACAGTGAAGGGAATTTCTGGATCGGCACCTATGGCGGGGCAGTTGTTATCAATCCGGAAAATATCCCCATCAATACGATCTCGCCAAAAACAATTATCCTCTCGTCCAATATTGTTTCCCGCAACAGCGGAAAAACCGAGAAAAAAATCACCGTCCCTGCTGATATTTCCCGACTCAACTTCCATTTTGCAGTTCTCAGCTTTATTTCCCCTAAAAAAAACCTGCTCCAGTATAAACTGGACGGCTTTGATCAGGACTGGTCGGTTCCCGGCAAACAACGCGATGTTTCATATACCAATCTTCCTCCGGGCAACTATGTGTTTCGTGTCAAGGGGATGAATAACGACGGCATCCCCTCGCAGGAAGAGGCGATGCTCGCTTTTTATAAGACGCCGCATTATTATGAACGCCTCTGGTTTCGCCTTGCCGCCGCCTTATCACTACTGCTCCTGCTGATTCTGGAAGGAGTCAAGGTACACAGGAACCGCATAAAAAAACTGAATCACACCTTGGCGCAGCAAAAAATTCAAATTGAGCTGGAAAGAAAAGCAACAAGGGCGGAACGGCTCGCCAAGGAGCAGGAGAAAGAGCTGTCAGAATCCTACAGCCGCTTTGTTCCCCATGATTTTCTCAATTTTCTCGGCAAGAAAAGCCTCCTGGAAGTCGGCCTCGGCGACCAGGTGGAACGAACAATGACCGTCTTATTCGCGGATATTCGTAATTTCACTGCAATCTCCGAAGGCCTCACCCCGAAAGAGACCTTTGACTTCATCAACTCCTTTCTCGGACAGATAGCACCGGCAGTCCAACATTCCGAAGGTTTTATTGACAAGTACATCGGCGATGCGGTTATGGCCTTATTCGCCTCCGCCCAACAGGCCCTGCATACGGCTGTCCAAATGAATAAGATCCTGCTTGACCCGCAAACACAGCAGTGTATTAAAAATCATGATCAGGAAATCAGAATCGGTATAGGCATCAATACAGGCAGCCTCATGCTGGGAACAGTCGGCAGCGAACATCGAATGGACGGAACCGTCATAAGCGACGCTGTCAATCTCGCCTCTCGTATTGAACAGCTAACCAAGTATTACGGCGCGGATATCCTCTTCACAGAGAAGACGTATCGCAGACTGTCCAATGCCCGGCGGTGGAACATAAGAGAAGTGGACCGGGTTATGGTCAAAGGAAAAACACAGCCCGTAACCCTTTATGAGGCATTAGACGGGTTACCGGAAGATATCCGATCGGTAAAAATCGCCTCGAAAAAGGCCTTTGAAGAGGGGGTACATCTTTACAGATCCGGCAGGATGGACATGGCCCGAAAAATATTTCAAGACTGCTTATTGCACTGTCCGACAGACGAGGCAGCAAAAATTTACCTCTGTCGATGCGAGCATTATTTGGAAAGCGGGATCGGAGAAGATTGGGACGGGGTGAGCAGGTTGGATTTTAAATAACACAGAATGCCCGCAGAACAGCGGACATGCTGTTTCTTACTTCCGTATCAGACAAAGCATCAGGCGAAACAAAGCCCGCAATCAGGGCAGGAAGCTTCGGTCGTTGAGAAGCTGTAGCCGCAGGCCGGGCAGGTTGCCTGATCCGCTGCTGTATCAATGACGGCACCGGCTGTGGACAGATCATGATCCTCCAATCCTGTTGAGCGGACATGATCGCGCTCCAGAATCGCCACGACATCCTGAAGATCACTCTTTCTGATACGGACAAACATATTAGTTCCACAGCTTCCCTGACCGCAGTTGCTGTCTTCACTCACAGCTATTGACGGAATTCCTTCCCGTTTAAGCATGACCTGAAAATCTTTCATCTGAACAAGCGGGCCTTTTCTGATGCTCACCAGCTCATCATCCGGGCTGATCACCATATTACGCTCCGCCTGTTCCCCCGCCGGATTCTGCCGGGCCTCCAGCATTTTCCTGCCGCTGATCAGGGGGATATTACAAGCGGCGCAGGTCGTGATTTCCGCTCGGTATTCATCCATACACTCGGGGCAATATTGCAGTTCCGCTTCAATGCTTTGTTTCATGGCCTGCCCGTCATCCCTTATCCGTCATAAAACGATCCGCAACAACAGGCGGCTCTGTCATCAGCTCATGAGCCACGACTCTATCTTTGCCCTGATGATCCCCCTCAAGCGCAGTGCTGTTTCCACCAAGCCAAGCAAACAGAACCAAAAAGGTCACACCGAGCACGTACACAGCCAGCATCAGATAACCGGGATCAAGGGCTGCATGCAATTCACTGCTGTTCTGTTTTTCTTTCATCATCAACATGTTCTCCTCTGGTTACAGACCAACTCTCTCTTCTTTAATTGTTATTATGCACCAAGACCATGACGGAGTCCCTGATCAATAATGACTTGCCGCCGAGGAATAATGACAAATTATGACTAAAAAAACTGTACCGAATAACAACTCAATATAGCAAGCAAAAATAAAGATCTATATTCTGTCCGCCAGAACAACATAGCGTTGACCGGTGCCTGAACTCAGGGCCTGAAAGGGATAACAGGTGATCAGAGCCAACTGCGAAGTCGCTTCCGTATCCAGATAAAGCTCCGCAGCCATTCGTATTTCCGTCGTTTTAACCCGATATTGCCACTCCCTGCCCTGCCTGTCCTCCAAGGTAAAAACATCTCCTGCCTGTACCCTGCGGAGAAAGCTGAAATGCGTATCCCGGTGGGCAGCCAGAATACAGGACCCCGGCTGCCCCGGCTTGCCCCCTGCTTCCAGCATACCCGGTCCGAAGGCAAGGGCCTGACCGGACTGCCCTGCAAGTACGATAAGATCCCGGTTATATTTTTCTGTGCGCAACCTCGCCACCGGCCAGGTATCAGCCCAGGGCCACGGCTTCACCGACTCTCCCCGGATCAGGGTCTGTGCCCAGGCCCGTTGCAGGAGCACTTGAGCCAAAAGGCCCTTACCGTGTATCCACAGTCCATTACCGAAGCAGAGCATCCCGACGATTGCAGGAAAAAGAATGATTTTCCATGACCAGTTTATCTTCATTGTCTCCTCCATTGCATCCAGAAAAGAAAGGCGGATAATGACAACAAGAAGAGACCGATACACAGGAACAGAGATGCCGAGGTGGCGGTATCAGCTCCTCCGACAAAAACCTTATTATGCACCCAGCCAGCAGGTAGATTGGTTTTTACCTTCTGCTTCCGCAATGACGTATTCGGATCATCAGGATCGTTGGAACCGTCCGAATCGTCAGGCCGTGAGATCTTTTCTTCCACAGCCACCAGGCTGGTATAACGACTGACAAGATGATTGGTCAACGCCAGTTCTGTCACTTTCTGTTCTACCTGTTTCGAATCCGCCCCGGAGGCAAAACTGTCCATCAGGATTTTGATCTTCTTCCTTGCCCAGAGCACGGCAATTCCCGGTCTATCGGCAAAGGCGGTGGTATCAATTGCGGCCCGCCAAGGTTTTAACCCGCCCTGCATCCCGGAAAGCAGCAGTTTA
>MTKS01000066.1 GCA_004028495.1 Candidatus Electrothrix marina | reverse complement strand
CATGGTAACTAATTGATTTTATGAAACAAGAATCATTGCGCAAACTGTGCGTGACCCTGATGGTATTGCTATTAATTTCAAATAGTTGACATTTATTTTATCTTCTAATGCCAAAATAAGACCCTGAAACACAACATGAGCCTTTATTAATTGATATTTTCCGCCCGTCCAAAGGACTATCGTTCTTTCTTGCACAAAAAAATGAAGGCAATTAACGGAGACCGGAAGCCCTGCTGTGAAACTCGGCCAACCGGTTCTGCTAATTGCCTTCATTTGTATTTAACGCTACATTACGTTCCGTGTCAAGTTTATTTTTTCGTAAATTCAGCTGTTTACATGCTTCCTTTTCCTGTCTTTCGGATGAGTAAAAAACGCTCACAGTGTAAGGTTGATGTATTGTTTGATTATCTGTGTGTCAGAATCTTTTGGTACTGAATATTATGTGTAATTAATATTCACCGCTATTAGATAATGGTAATAACTTTTTTTTGCAAAAAGGGGGACAGGTTTCAAATTCGCAAAATCACCTATAACCTGTCAGCATGCCTCGAACAGCACGAATAATTTTTGCCAACACCCTTCATCATCAAAGCTCATGAAACGAGTTGCAGGGCGTCAGGCACGATATATCAACAGGCTGGAAGTTTATTAATTTTTTCAAAAAAAGATCAAGAGCGGCCTGCAATGCAGGAACTTTGACATGCATTTTGTTTGTAAATGGAATATGATATTCGCATTTCAAGAGGCTGTCTGTGCCTGATCTTTTTTCCGGTTTTCTTGTATTGGCGAGATGAGGAAAAAGGGGAAAGAACTGTTTCGGGACAGCGTTACCCGGTTAATACTGCTGATCATCAGGGTGTGATGAAAAATAATAACGTGTTGGTCACCGGCGGCGGTGGATTCATTGGGCTTGCCCTGGTGCAGGAGCTCTGTCGGCAGGGCAGGGCGGTCCGGGTCTTGGGCAGGCATCGGTACCCTGCTGCTGAAGCAGCCGGGGCGATTTCTCTACAAGGGGATATCCGAAATTTGGAGACTGTGCAACGGGCCGCAGCTGGTTGCGACACAGTCTTTCATGTTGCAGCCAAGGCTGGAATTTGGGGATCTTTCCACGAGTATTACTCCATTAACGTCCTGGGTACCTTGAACGTGCTGGCGGCTTGCCAGAAGTTGGGGATAGGGAACCTGGTTTATACCTCAACGCCGTCTGTGGTTTTTGACGGTCATGACCTGGAAGGAGCAGATGAGTCGCTGCCGTATTCTTCCAAGCCCCTCTGTGCCTATGCTATTACCAAGATTCTGGCAGAACAGCATGTGCTGCGAAATAATTCTGAGGAGCTGCGAACTGCAGCCATTCGCCCTCATCTTGTTTGGGGGCCGGGTGATACCAATCTTATTCCCCGGCTCATGGCCCGTGGCCGGGAGCAGAGCTTGCGCATTGTCGGGGATGGAAAGAATCAGGTGGATATCGCCTATATTGATAATGTGGTGCATGCCCATCTGCTGGCAGCGGAAAATTTGGCGGGTGAAGGGACAGCAGCCGGCCACGCTTTTTTTATCGGTCAGCAGGAACCGGTGCAGCTCTGGTCGTGGATTAACGATCTTTTTGCCGAAATGGAGGTACCCCTGGTCACGTCTCAGGTCGGTTTAGGAACGGCAAAGACGGTTGGTTGGCTGTTGGAAATGGGATACGGGCTCTTAGGGGCCAATCAGGAACCTCAGATGACCCGTTTTTTGGCTGAACAGCTGGCCATGTCTCATTGGTTCAGTAAGAAAAAGGCGGAGACACTGTTGGGCTACCGGGAAAAGGTGTCCACAGAGGTCGGGATGGAACGCTTGATCGCGTGGTTACGGCAGGAGCAGAGATAGCTTTTCGGTGGTGGTTTGCTGCAATTTTGCTGTAACAGCCTGGAGAATGGCCGAGTAAGGACAGGAGTCGTTCCCATTTTACTATAAATATGGTATGTCTCCTTACAGTAGAAGAAATTATGCAGTTCTGCTCACTGAGCGTAATCATCAAGACTCCGGGCGCATTGATACGAAATAAAAAGAGCAAGCGATGGAGTCCATAATCTACAAGGAAATATATCATGACGAACGGAAAAGAAAAAAAAACAGACAAACAGAAAGATTGTCCGATCAAGGTAAAACTTCTTGAAGGAACAGCGATGAAGAACATGAACAAAAAAGAGGCAAAAGATCGCTGTGCCGTATGGATTAAAAAGGCCACCCTGGATTACGAAATCGAGCTGAAAAGTATGCAGATCGAACTCATGAAGCTGCAAAAGCACATGAAAGCCACCGGCATGCGGGTGCTTGCCATCTTTGAGGGACGAGATGCCGCAGGCAAGGGCGGGACCATTAAGCGGATCACCGCCTTTCTCAATCCCCGTAATACACGAGTGGTGGCCCTGTCAAAACCCAGTGATACCGAGACAACTCAGTGGTATTTTCAGCGCTATGCCCCGCATCTTCCGGCAGCGGGCGAACTGGTTCTTTTTGACCGCTCCTGGTATAATCGGGCAATGGTGGAGCCGGTTATGTCCTTTTGCACGGACGAGCAGCATAAACGTTTTCTTAAGGACGTGCCCCTTTTTGAAGAGATGTTGGTCAAGGACGGTATCAAGCTGTTTAAATTTTATTTCTCTGTTTCCAAGGATGAGCAGTCCCGCCGCTTTGAGTCCCGAAAGCATGACCTCCTGAAGCAGTACAAGCTATCGCCTGTGGACAAACTGGCTCAGGAATTCTGGGATAAATACAGCGTCAAAAAATTCCAGATGCTCAACGAGTCCAACCGCACCCTCACTCCGTGGACAATTATCCGGTCTGATAACAAGAAAAAGGCGAGAATCAACTGCATGAAGCATATTCTCTCCAATATTGAATACGAAGAGAAGGTGGAACCTGAGAAATTCACCCCGGATCCGGAAATTGTGATTTCCGGTATTGACGAGATCAAGCATATGGAAAGGAATCTTTTACAGCCCAAACAGCTCAGGGGATAGGACTGCTTACTTGACAAGGACGAGGACTGCTCTGTACAATCAGAGCAGTTGCAGCGGGAGTGCGTCGGCAGGAAAAACAATACGGAACAAGTAATACGGACCAACCCAGGGTAGATCCAATGATTACAATCAGCTTTTTCTTTTGGACACTTGTCGTGCTGTTCGGGATTATCGGTGCAATGCGCGGTTGGGCAAAAGAGATGCTTGTCACGTTCAGCCTCGTTCTGGCCTTGTTTATCATGCAGGTGTCGCTGACCCATATCGGGCCGGTGAAAAAGCTGTGGGGGGCTATGGGGGGCTCGACGCAGTTCTATGCAGCCTCCTTGGTCATGATTCTGTTTGCTCTTTTCGGATACCATACGCCCAATGCCCAGAAGGTGAATAAAAATTTGGCTCGGGACAGCAAGAGCGCGGCACGGCATTGGTTACAGGATATGATGCTGGGCGGGATACTGGGTGCCGGCAACGGCTATCTCCTGGTGGGAACGATCTGGTTTTTTCTTGATTTGGCAAAATACCCTGTGCCGGACTATATCCTGACAGCGCCTGTAGAGGGAACCCGGGCAGGGGACGCGGCATTAAAACTCCTCCAGTGGCTGCCGCCGATGTGGCTGGAAGTGCCGATTATTTATTTTGTGGTGGCGGTGGTCTTTACCTTTGTTATTATTGTGCTGATCTGAAAGTCTGCCTGTCGGTTTACTTCACAGGCTGCCTGCATACCCGGCCTGCATACCCAGCTCCCGGAGAATCTGTTCATTACCGGTCCATTTCTTTTTGACCTTGATCCAGAGCTTGAGCTGCACCTTGCAGCAGAGCAGCTTTTCGATCTCTTTGATCGCCGCCTTGCGAATTTCGCCTAACATCTTGCCTTGCTTGCCGATAATAATCCCTTTTTGTGAACCGCGCTCAACCAGGATAGTGGCGTGAATGACCACCGGTCCGCCTGCCGGATGTTCTTTGAACGAATCAATAAGCACGGCTGTGGAATAGGGGATCTCCTGACGGGTGCGTAAAAAGATTTTTTCCCTGATCAGCTCGGCCACGATAAAACGCTCTGTGGCATCGGTGGGGACATCGTCCGGATAATACTGCGGTCCTGTCGGCAGATGCTCCACCAGGGTCTGCAGGAGGATGTCTGTCCCGTCCCCTTCCAAGGCGGATACGGGCACCGCTGCATGAAATGGGTGCAGCGAGGTGAACCGTTCCATCATGGGAAGCAGCTGTTCTTTGGCCAGCAGATCCACCTTGTTTAAGGCCAATATTGCCGGGCATGATATTTTGCTGAAATAGTCTTTGTATTCCGCAAATCGTTTTTCCGCTTTCTTTGGATTTCCGGCCAAGGTATGCAGATCCTGAGCATCAACCAGAAACAGTACCGTATCTGCCTCGGTCAGGGTGTCCATGGCAATGCGCACCATCTCTTGATTCATCATTTCCCTGGCCTTGTGCAGGCCGGGGGTGTCCAGCATGATCATTTGGTAATCAGTCCCGGTCACAATGCCCAGAATACGATTGCGCGTGGTTTGGGGCAGGGGGGTGACAATGGCTATTTTTTGTTCCAGATACCTGTTGAGCAGGGTGGATTTACCGGCATTGGGCGGACCGATAACTGCAACCACACCGGAGCGGTGCTCTTTCGGGGTGGGCTGTTCCATAGGCGAGGTATTCATTGTTGAGCGTTCCCTTGGCAATAATTAACAGGCTGGCGTTTCGAACCGGTATTTTCGCCCCAATGTACCTATGCGTTTTCCGGTATGCAAGTTCTTTCCTGCATTTTTTCGGTTCCGAGAGAATTAATTCAGAAAAACCTTTGTCTCTTTATCGTGTTATCTGTATACTCAAAGGAATCGAATCTCTGCCGCAGGGGATCGGAGCTCAAGGAATATGTAAAATATACAGGCTTCCTTTGACAGACCGGAGTCAGGTTGATATTGTTGTCATCTGATATTTCTCCCGAACTCTTCCGGCAGCCTGGAAGCCGGTCTTATATATTTCTTTTAATCTATGACAATGACACCTCCCGGAACTATTATCGAATATCTTGACAGCGGGCGTTTTGTCTGCGGTCTTGTTTTACAGGACAGCAATAACCGACTGCGCTTGCTTAATCAGAACGGGCGGGAAATGAATCTGCCCGCCTCCCGCGTGGTCACGGTTTCCAAAACAAAACATCAGATCAACACCAGCCGTGAAGATCGTATTGCCCTGCTCAAAGAGATGGCCGCGCTACGGGCGGATTTGACCGACGCTGTCCCGCTGGAAGAAATCTGGGAGCTGGCCAGCGAAGAGGAAGAGTCCGTGTTTCCGGCCGACTTCCTTGCCGAGCTGTCCTTTGGTGAAAATTTAACTGATGATCAGTCGGCGGCCTTTCTTCGGGCCGTGTTTACGGATCGGTTTTTCTTTAAATATAAAAACGAGATGGTTAATGTTCACACCCCGGAACAGGTGGAACAGCTGCGCCATCAGCGGCGGAAGGAAAAGGAAAAGGAGGCGATCCTCACCACCGGGGCTGCGTATTTGCAGGCTATCATGCGGGGCGAGCAGGTAACTGCGGAGCAATGGCCGGATCAGAAGCGGATTCTCGGTTGGATTGCCGATTTTGTTCTGTTCGAGAGCGAGGCGGATCAGGCTGATGTGGTCCGTCAACTCCTGAAAAAGGCTGAGCTGCATCAACCCAACCAGGCCTACCGCCTGTTGGTTCGGGCCGGAGTCTGGGGAAACGATGAGAATCTCCCCCTGCTCCGGGCGGAACAGCCCGTGGAATTCAGCCCGGAACTGCTGGCCCATGCGGAAAGCATCAAAGAACCCGCTGCGGAAGAATTATTGAAAGATCCCAAGCGGAAAGACTTCCGGGATCTGGACATTTTTACCATTGACGGAGCTTCCACCCGTGATTACGACGATGCCCTGCATGTGGAAGAACTTGAGAACGGCGATGTTCTGGTCGGCATTCATATCTCGGATGTCAGCTCTTTTCTCACTCCGAAAGATCCCCTGTTTCTGGAAGGCATGGAGCGGGCCACCTCCCTTTATTTTCCGGAAGGGCAGATTCCTATGATGCCCAGAGAACTCTCTCAGGGCGTGTTCAGCCTGATCAAGGACAGGGTGCGCCCGGCAATCAGTTTTCTGGTCAAGGTTTCGCCGGAAGGCGAGATCAGGAACAGCAGAATTGTCCCCAGTGTTATTCAGGTGAAACGGCAGCTCAGCTACACCGAGACGGATAAAATGATGGAAACCGACCCGGATCTGAGTCTGCTCAACCGGGTTCGTCAGCAGCTGCGCCTGAAGCGGGTTGAACGCGGGGCCCTGCTTCTTTCCTTCCCGGATGTCAATATCTATGTCAATAATCAGGGCAAGGTCTCTATTAATCTCAGCCCCTCTGACAGTCCGTCCCGAAACCTGGTCTCGGAATGCATGATCCTGGCTAACGGAGTGGCTGCCGACTACCTTGCGGCCCAGGAGGCACCGGGCCTGTTTCGTTCCCAGCCGCCTCCCAGGAAACGCCTGATCTCCGGGGTACAGAACAGTCTCCAGGATATTGCCTGCCAGCGTCGTTTTCTCGCACGGGGCGAGCTGACCGTTCATCCCAAATCCCATTCCGGTCTGGGCCTGAACTGCTACACCACTATCACCTCACCCATCCGTCGTTTTCTCGATACGGCCATGCAGCTCCAGATTTCGCACATGATCCACGGGCGGGGCATGCTGTTTTCCGCAGATATGTGCAAGAATTTCGCTGGCACGATTCAGCAGAAACTGGGCCGAGCCAATAAGGTGCGCCAGCAGCGGCATCGTTATTGGGTTCTCCGTTATTTGGAAGATTTGGTCGGAAAAAGGGTATCCGCCCTGGTGGTCAGTCACGGTCCCAAGCGGGTCAACCTGCTTTTGATGGATTGCCTGTTTGATGTCGACCTTTCTGCCAATTCTTCTTTTCCTGTGGAACCCGGTGACACGGTCAAGGTTCGCATCAGTAAGGCCGATGCCCTGGATAACACCCTGCGGGTGGATTGGTGAGCCTTACCGATTACGGTGCTCATCACATTCACATGGACAGAGAAGATGATCGGTTGTAGCTGATCTTATTGGGGCGGCAGCGGTTTGCCCTCAAGGTTTTTTTATGCATTTTGAAATGTTTACGTTGAAATAATGGGAATAATTATCGGGACAGGAGAAAGAGATACAGAAGAAGAGCCGGAACCCGTTCACCTCTGCTTGAGCCAGACCACCTCTGAAAAAATAATGAAACCGGATAAGCCTGAAGAACCGTATAAAGACAAATACAGTCTTCTGGAGAATCTGCGAGAGTCCTTCTCTGATCCCTCCCTGTCGCAGGACATACTGCGGGAAAACGGTTGCGCCCTGGCTGAGGAGTACACGGCAATTCTGCAGCAACTTGCCCGGTTTGCCGAGGTGAGCGATACCACCCAGCGTAAGCTGCTCAATGCAGATCTCAAAATACAGGAACAGCAGGAGGAACTGAAAAAAAAGAATGCCCGTCTGGAGCGTGAAATAGCCGAACATATTGAACTGAGAAGGCAGCTTCAGCAACGGACAGACGAGTTGACTGTGACCAATAACCG
>MTKS01000065.1 GCA_004028495.1 Candidatus Electrothrix marina | reverse complement strand
CTCAAAATTATCAATCGTGTAGATTATGCGAAAAATCAGGCGAGAAGATGAAATGGATGAGCATTTTCGGCTAGTTAAACAGGGTCATCTGGATATTATGAATGTGGAATTATAAGATTAAGTTTGAACATGGCGGACTTGACATTCTTATATCGTATTGAGTATGCTGGACAGCCCTAGTCTAGGGACTTGACGACGCTTTCCGGAAAAATGATTTATATGTGACTATCCAGTCGGATGCCACCGGGTCAAACTATGCTGTGCAGCAGAATTTATTGATTCATCCTGTTTTCAATAAAAAAATGATATTTTTCACCTTATCAACGATATGACAAAAAAAAGAATTCTTGTAACCGGCGGTGCCGGATTTGTCGGCTCCAATATGGCTCTAAACTTTAAACGGAGTTATGGAGAAAATGCGGAGGTTGTCAGCCTTGATAATCTGAAAAGAAGAGGCTCCGAACTGAATATAACCCGTTTGAAAAGCGGAGGAGTTGATTTTTTTCATGGAGATATCAGGCAGATAGAAGATATTCGGGCTGTTGGAGATATCGACCTGATTGTAGAATGTTCGGCTGAACCGTCAGTTCTGGCCGGTTATAATTCATCCCCTGACTACCTGATGCAAACTAATTTGCAGGGGACCATTAATTGCCTGGATATTGCAAGAGCAACACAAGCTGATTTCATTTTTCTCTCAACAAGTAGAGTTTATCCGATCAAGACCATTAATGAATTGCGATATCGTGAATCAGATACCCGTTTCAAGCTGGAAGAAGGGCAGGATATTCCAGGCGTTACTAAAAGGGGATTCAGTGAGGAAATGTCGCTTTCAGGTGTAAGATCTCTATATGGCGCAACCAAATTATGTTCTGAATTAATTATTCAGGAATATATTGAAATGTATAACATTCGTGGGGTTATTAATCGTTGTGCCGTGTTGACCGGGCCGTGGCAGATGGGGAAAATAGATCAGGGGGTAATTGTCCTTTGGGTGGCCAGGCATCTGTTCGGCGGTGAATTAGGATATTTCGGTTATGGCGGAACCGGAAAGCAGGTCAGGGATATTTTACACGTTGAGGACCTTTTTCAATTATTAATAACCCAATATAAGAATATTGATAAACATAACGGCCAAGTTTATAATGTCGGCGGCGGTCGGGAAGTCAGTCTGTCCTTATGTGAGTTAACCGGATTGTGTGAGAAGTTTTCCGGTAAAAAGATCAAAATTAATGCCGTAAAAGAAACAAGAGTTGCGGATATACCTTACTATATCACTGATAACTCTAAAGTTGAACAATCCACCGGCTGGTCACCGTCAATCTCCAAAGAATCAATAATTGAGGAAATTACCGGGTGGGTCTCTGATAATAAATCATTACTGAAAGATATACTCTCATAGGAGAAGAGATGAAGATAGCAGTTATTACAGGCTCAGCGGGCCTGATCGGATCAGAATCCGTTCGGTTCTTTGCGGAAAAAGGATTCAAGATTATCGGCATTGATAATGATATGAGAAAGGTGTTTTTCGGAGATGAGGCATCCACTGCCTGGAACCGAAAGAAACTGGAAGAAGATATTCCCGGTTATGAGCATAAATCACTTGATATTCGTAATGAAAAGGACATGGAACGCCTTTTTATGGAATATGGCCGGGACATTAAAATGATTTTACATACTGCTGCTCAACCCTCACATGATTGGGCCGCCAATGATCCTTTTATGGATTTCACTGTGAATGCCAACGGTACGCTGGTACTGCTGGAAATGACAAGAAGGCATTGTCCGGAGGCGGTATTTATTTTCACATCCACAAACAAAGTGTATGGGGACAGACCGAATTCTCTGCCTTTGGTTGAGCTTGAAAAACGATGGGAAATTAATGAGACACATCCGTACTATCGTTATGGTATTGATGAAGAGATGAGCATTGACAACACCAAACACAGCCTGTTCGGCGCTTCAAAAGTCGCTGCGGATATTCTTGTTCAGGAATATGGTCGTTATTTTAATATGAAGTGCGGCATCTTCAGAGGCGGCTGTCTGACCGGTCCTGCCCATTCAGGCACAGAATTACACGGTTTTCTTGCGTATCTTATGAAGTGTGCCATCACAGGAGACCACTATACAATTTTCGGATACAAAGGCAAGCAAGTGCGTGACAACATTCATGCCTATGATCTTGTGAACTGTTTCTGGCATTTTTTTGAAAAACCGAGAGTGGCTGAAGTGTACAATATCGGCGGAGGCCGTCATTCGAATTGTTCTATGCAGGAAGCTATTGAGACATGTGAAAAAATCACGGGGAAAAAAATGAATTATTCTTATGAAGAAACCAACCGTATCGGGGATCATATGTGGTGGGTCAGCGATGTAAGGAAATTTCAGGAGCACTACCCGGAATGGAATTATCACTATGATATTGAAAATATTCTCGTGCAAATCCACAACGGAATCAAAACAAGAGTCTCATGAAATTATCTTTAATTATTCCTGCCCATAATGAAGAAGGTTGTATTGAAGAGACGGCCAGATTGCATCATTCAGCTCTTACCGGGGAAAATATTGACCATGAAATTCTTGTGGTCAATGATAACAGTCTTGACAATACAGAGAATATCCTGAAGTGCTTGGAAAAAGAAATTGAGGAGATCAGATACGTGAACAACTCTCCTCCGAATGGATTCGGTTTTGCCGTCAGGAAGGGATTAAATAATTATTCAGGAGATGCTGTTGCCATTGTTATGGCGGACGGTTCCGATTCGCCTCAGGACGTTGTTCGATTTTACAAAAAACTCCTTTCAGGATATGACTGCGTTTTCGGTTCGCGATTTATCAAGGGGGGAGCTACATACGATTATCCCAAAGTTAAATTGTTAGTAAACAGGATGGCCAATTTTTTTATCAAGACCCTGTTTACTTTCCGATATAACGACACAACAAATGCTTTTAAAATGTACACAAGAGAGACGCTTGACGGGTTAAGACCCTTTCTGAGTCATCATTTTAATCTTACGGTTGAACTGCCGTTAAAGGCGATAACAAGAGGGTATAATTACACCGTCTTGCCGAATACATGGAAAAACAGAACTACCGGTGAAGCAAAATTAAAATTAAAGGAAATGGGAAGTCGCTATCTCTTTATTGTTTTGTACTGCTTAATTGAAAAATGGCTTTCGGTCGGTGACTATAGAAAAAAATTAAAGTCCTGATACCTCTGTAATTTTTTCAATTCTCTTTTTTTCAGATCAACACGTAATTTCACCAAGTCATGCCATAAATGGACAACCTGTTAAAAAAAATCAGCAAATACAAGTATTTTTTTATTGTTATATTTCTTTTCATATCGACTCTCTTGATACTGGACTACGGAAATTACTCAACTCCGCCTGATGATCGTTATGAAAACTTCGGCAAAGTATCCGCACTGCATTCCATAACAGACTATCAGTATGCAAAAAACGGAACAGATATTACATTCCGGAACGAGAAGGATCCGTATTTTATTGTTCCCTTTACGAGCAAATCAAGCTTTCCCAAAAGAGTCGTTATCTCTTTGGCTGCGTTCAAGAATGTGCGGGCTGTTGAAATATTTTATAAGTTCAGGGGGGATGTCGGATATCTTCCTGAAAATTGCGTACGGCAATTTTTACAAAAGAATAAAAAAAAGTATGACTTCACTCTGCCGGCCGGGGATTATGAAGAACTCAGGATTGATTTTATAGGTTCAACTCGGAGCGAAAGCTCAATTACTGTCACGGGGCTCGGACTTCAGCCTTACAGCTTTTTTTGGTTTTCCCGGATATTTTCTTTCGTGCTGGCCTTCTTTCTCTTTGCACTGTTCATCCTCCCCGGCATCCTGCTGTGCCTGATATTATTACCTGACCCAAAAAACAGTCGGAAAAATATTTTTATCTTTATGTTTCCGCTCTCATTATCTTTTTACTTTTCCGTATACTTAATCCATGTTGCGACTATACATCTCTTCAGAAATAATCATTCAGTACCTTTTGTTTATTTCATACTTGCCCTTTCCCTGCTTCATTATCTGTTTATAAAAAACAACAAAGTTAATAACTTTGTTACGGTACTGAAAGAATCCTGGAAAACTTTTCTCTGCGCCTTACTCATTCTCTTTATATCATTATCCATTGTAATATCGAAAAAGCAAAAACCGTTTGAGGATGTATCCTATGGAGATATGATAGAATATAAAATATTTTCGGTATTTAACGGGGGCGACAATCAATTTCAATATTATAACGGAACAGCAATCGTAAACAATGAGCCGTTTTCAAAATATTACGCTCATGGGCAACTGGTGTATGGTGTTCAGGATCGGCAAATGCTTGCCGGAACTATCTATGCTGCTTTCAGAATAATCCTGCGCAATGCGAATACATTTATTTCCGAATCCTATCTGACATATACAATTTTCGGTATTTGTCTGAACCTAATGATTATTTTTCCTGTCATCATTCTCTTTGAAAGATACCTTCCAAAAGGAAGACATCATTTTTTGTTAATGGTATTATCACTTAATGCCTTTGTATTTGCCAATTATTACTACACATGGTTTAAGCACGCCGGTGGAGCCTTGTTTTTGAGCGGCCTGATCTGTCTGCTGCACGATTCGTCAAAAGTGAAAAACTGGTTACTGGCCGGATTCATGTTCGGCCTTTCAGCAAATATGCATGCCGGAAACGCCTTGGGTGTTCCGGTTGTTTTTTTATGGTTTTCCGGTAAAGAAATATCAAAGAGAGGTCTCTTTAATAAAGATATATTGTTACTTCCCGTTTCTTTGGCATTGATGTTTATTGCTGTAAATATGCCGTGGGCGATTGTAAAGAGCCTATATTATCCAGATACGCACGCCCTTCTCAGGCAACATTTCTTAAATGGCGTTTCAGCAGACAACGGGCTGGTCGGCTCAATAAAAAAATTTATGGAACTGTATCCGCTTTCTGAACAGTTAACATATAGATTGTCCCATATTGCCGACTCTTTCCGTTTACATTATCTGGGCCTTCTCTATGAACTGTTTGAAGAAAATGACTATCGCAGATTTTTTTTCTACTGGAGTAATTATGAATTCTTCTTTTTCATTTTCACTGTCTATTCTTTGTTATTTTTTTTACTTATCAGTATACTTGGAAGTTTTTTGTCAAACATGCTGAAATCTGATACTGGAAAATCAAAAATTTCGGTCAATACATCAGGAACCTGCAACGTTATAAATCCAAAAACAAAGGAGATGTACATACTGACAGGTCTTTCAGTTATAACGATTTATGGGCTTATTTTTTTATATTATGGACAAGATTTTTCTGACATAAATCATGTCATGCCATATGGAACATTAATATTGGTTCATATGGCTCTGATCACCCTGATCGCTCGAACCGGAAGATTTGGATATGCTGTCATGACGCTATATATGGTATTTACAAGCTATCGGCTGTTTTCTATTCCTTTTTGAAAATGCCAGGATTCTCACACCCTGAAATTCCCCCAATGAAACTCCTTTGGCTGTGCGAAAATGCGGGGAATATTTATGCCCACCTTATGCCGAAATCAACACAACACCGCAAGCTGGGGAATAATTGCCTGGCATTACAATATATTTTTTCATGATGCGAATTCCTGACTTTTTATCTAAGCATTCAGCAGTCCCTACGCTTCTGTACGGCTTCAGTAACAACACGTTGCAGGACGATGACGATCAGCCGAGTTCCAAGCCTTGGCTGTATATTCTGTTAACCATAGTCCTGTGCAGCCTGACATACTATCATCTGGTGCTCAACAGGGCCATGGTAGAGCTGGAACTGACAACGAACGTCAAAACAATGCTGAAATTCTACTGGCCTGATCATGCCGATAATTTCAGCGAAAGACGTGTTGCACAGCTTCTCATCAAACCGGGGAAAACCAAGTACAAACTCCGGGTTACTGACATTTCGGACCTTGAGTATCTGCGTTTTGACCCCTGTCAGAAACTTGGACAGATCACTGTCAAACGGCTTACAATCAAGCAAAATGGTTACCCGGCTTTTACTCTGCAAACCGGAGATGATTTCAACAATCTTGAGGTAATAGACGGCATTGATTCCGTGGTGCGGGATGACCGGGGCATCTCATTTCATGCCGATACCCGTGACCCGAAATTTAAACTCTATTTGCCCAAAATGGAGAAACGATCACTGGGAACACATGATTTCGGGCACGGGATCACTCTTTTTCTGTTGGCGATCGGCTGCTTCTCCCTTGCTCGTATTTTTTTTCAAACAACAGATTTCATCCCGATGTCCGGCGCATTTGTTCTTGCTTTACTACTTGTTATGGCAAGCATATCCGGCTTTAATACACATCCTGATGAATCAGTACATGTGGCCGCAGGCAAGTATTACCGGACCCATACCCTTCCACCCAAGGTCATGAGCCCAGAAATTGAGCATACGTACAGCCATTACGGTGTTTCAAGGCTTCATTCAGGAGAAATCGTCTACCTGATGGTGGGAAAATTCCAGCAGCTAATCCAAGCATTTCATCTTCCGTCCTACCTTGGAATGCGTTTCTTTAATGTGCTGTTATTCTCAGCTCTTGTCATAGTCTCCCTCTACAAAGTCAATTTTCGCTTTTTTCTCCTGCCGCTTCTGCTTTCTCCCCAAGTCTGGTACGTGTTCAGCTATTTCAACTCCGATGCCTTGTCCACCTTCGTTTCTCTAATTGCAGCCTATCAACTGGCTGTGGAAAAATCCGCTTTGAATGTTTTGTTGCGGGGAGGATATGAGCATAAAAAGCATTCCTGGACAGCAGCATGTCTGCTCGGCATTCTTTTCGGCCTGCTGCTGCTGCAAAAAATGAATTTTTATTTTCTTTATGTGTTTTTCCTTTTCTACTTCATATGGAAACTATGGATGGACGGACGAAGATGGACACGAAAAACAGTATATCGATTCTGTGCGGTCGTGCTTATAGGTGCATCGTTGTTCGCAGCATTCAGAGGGGTTGATTCCTGGGTAAATGATTTTAACAAAAAAGAGTTGATTTTTGAGGCCAGAAAAAAATATGCCAAAGAACTCTATAACCCGAATACACCGATTGATAAACTACATGCGTACCTGTATATGAAGGAACGCGGTAAAACTTTGAGGCAATTATTTCAGCAGGACCGATTCGGTGAAAAATTATTTCGTTCTTCTTTCGGAGTTTATGGTTATACCCAATACTCCGGCTCGTTTTCCTATTACAATAATGTACGGGCGATAGCCTTACTGCTGCTGTTGAGCTTACTCCTTTCCATAATACGACGAGGAGGTCTCAGCGGAAATATCCTGATGACCTTCTCCATGGGATGGGCGTTTTTTCTCTTTGCCGGGCTAGTTCATCATGCCTGGACAGGGGATTTTCAAGCCCAGGGTCGATATTTACTGCCGGTGCTACCTATGTTCGCGATCCTGTTCTATCATGCACAACGCATATTGATCAAACCGCTTTTTTACACTCTGTTCTTTCTGCTTTTTTCATTTTCAATGTATAATTTTATCTTTGTAGGGTTGCGTGAGATAGGCAAGGTGGCGGGCTGACTTTTTCAGACATCAGGGGCACAGCAGGATGCGATGCGGGGCAGACACCACGTTCAACAGAGAACGTGGAATGTTAATTGTCATGA
>MTKS01000064.1 GCA_004028495.1 Candidatus Electrothrix marina | reverse complement strand
TGTAACCATTGATGCAACGTAGAAAACGGGCGAAAGAACAAGCAAGATGGATGATTATTTTTTGCAAGCTCCCTTATATCAGACGAGCAGCATTTCCGTTGTGGCACCGCCGGCCGGAACCATAGGGAAAACACACTCTTCACGCTTAATGGCAAAGTCCATAATCACGACCCTGTCATTAATCGCCAAGGCCTCTTTGATGACCGGTTCAACCTCGCTCTTGGTCTTGGCACGCAGGCCGGCTGCTCCGTAGGCCTTTGCCAACGCAACAAAATCAGGAGTGACCTCCATAACAGTTCCGGCATAGCGCTTATCATAAAACAGCTCCTGCCACTGACGGACCATCCCGAGATAATTGTTATTCAGAATAGCGACTTTGACAGGCGTGTTGTACTGCTTGGCTGTGGCCAGCTCCTGAATATTCATCTGAATGGAGCCGTCACCGGCAATATCAATGACCGTGGCATCGGGGAAGGCCATTTTGGCCCCGATGGCCGCAGGCAGACCGAAGCCCATTGTGCCGAGTCCGCCCGAACTGAGCAGATGGCGCGGCTTGTTGAATTTATAAAACTGGGCGGTCCACATCTGGTTCTGGCCTACTTCCGTGGAGATGATAGCGTCTCCGCCGGTCAAACGATCAATGGTCTCGATAACGTACTGGGGCTTGATAATATCGCCTTCATCAATATAGGCAAGCGGATGTTTTTTGTTCCACTCATTCACCTGATTACGCCACGGCCGATACTTCTCGGCAAAGGAAGAGGTATCAAACTCCTTCCGACTGCTGAACCAGGCGTTGATTGCCGTAAGGGCAT
Organism: Candidatus Electrothrix marina; assembly: GCA_004028495.1. Taxonomy (GTDB): domain Bacteria; phylum Desulfobacterota; class Desulfobulbia; order Desulfobulbales; family Desulfobulbaceae; genus Electrothrix; species Electrothrix marina. Next base: position 6,943 of record MTKS01000064.1, on the reverse strand, counting down.
GCTTACAGTCCGCAACAATAGGGATATCAACCACAACATTCTTTGAAATGGAGGTCGGATCAATATCAATATGGATAACCTTGGCATCAGGAGCGAACTTGTCCAGACGACCGGTAATACGATCATCGAAACGGGCGCCCACCGCGATCAGCAGGTCGCTCTTGGCCACCATCATGTTGGCGGCATAGGAACCGTGCATTCCCAGCATACCCATGGACAGAGGATTGCTTCCCGGAAAGGCTCCCAGTCCCATCAGGGTCATGGTCACCGGGATCTGCGTTTTCTCGGCAAGCTCGGTCAGTTCTTCGCTTGAATCGGAGAGGATAACACCGCCGCCCACGTAAAGAACCGGACGTTTGGCCTCGACAATAGCCTGACAGGCCTTGGCGATCTGACCGGGATGGGGCTCGACATGAGGCTGGTAGGTCCGCATACGGATTTCTTCCCGCTCCGGAAAATCAACCAAAGAGCTGATAATATCTTTGGGAAGATCGACCAGAACCGGACCGGGGCGACCGGAAGAAGCCAGATAAAAGGCCTCCCGAATAGTCGGAATAAGGTCTTCAGGGTTGCTGACCAGATAATTATGCTTGGTACAGGGGCGGGTGATTCCGACGATATCAACCTCCTGAAATGCATCATTGCCGATCAGTGCTCTGGGCACCTGACCGGTAAATACGACAACAGGTATGGAGTCCATATAGGCGGTGGCGATACCGGTCACGCCGTTAGTGGCTCCGGGACCGGAGGTCAGCAGAGCGACACCGGTTTTTCCGCTGGCTCTGGCATAACCGTCTGCTGCATGGACAGCTCCCTGTTCATGGCGAACAAGCAGATTCTTGATCGAAGAATTTGCCAATTCATCATACAGGTCAATGATTACACCGCCAGGAAAACCGAAAATGGTATCAACCCCTTCTTCCTGCAGACATTTTACGAAGGCTTTTGCACCTGAAATTTTACTCATCGGATAATCCTTTCCTTGTTTTTGGAACGCAGGGTTGTGCCCGTGCGTAGAGTCGATGACTCATTTTTTTTCAGTAAATATATGAGAATTGGTTCGGAATATATAATTCATAAAAATCTCTGTCAAGACGAAACAGGGCGATGAAAGGACCTGGTTGTTTTTTTCCGGTACCGGGAACCGGGTGAAGCAGGCGGCGTGTACCGTGAGTTAACAGCAATTTCAGCCTGCAGGACGGCCTTATAAGGCAGGGATATTCGCTTTACATTTCGGTATTAATTCACGTAAAATATGTAAACGCTCTTTTCGCCGCCTCCCCTGAAATCCTCTTGAATTGCAAAAATTGCAAAAATTGCAAAATTATGCTGAAAAAATCTTCTTCGGTCGCCCTCACCGCCTGCTCCGGCTATGATAAACAGACCCTTCCGCAAGCCCTTGACCGAGTTCTGAATACGCTTGAACTGTCGACAACCCTTTGTTCTTCCGAGGTGCTCCTGAAACCGAACCTAATCAGCGCCAAGACCGGCCCCCTTTCCTGTACAGAAGGGGTCTTGATTCTGGCTGCGGCCCGTTGGTTCATTGAGCAGGGGGCTCGGGTCGGTATCGGAGATTCACCGGCCTTCGGCACGGCGGCCTCAGTCCTCAAAAACCTTAACCTGCTTGATGAGCTGACGCACCTCGGTGTCCGAATCCGTCCTTTTAAGCAGGGTATACCTGTCGAACTGTCTGGCGGCGGGCAGGCGGTTCTGGCCCGTGCCGCTCTGGAATGCGATCTTCTTGTTAATATTCCCCGGGTCAAAGCCCACGTCCAGGCCCGGCTCACCATGGCGGTGAAAAACTACTTCGGCTGCCTTGTCGGCTTGCGCAAGGCCTGGTGGCATATGGCCTATGGCGGGAACACCCCCTGCAAAGAAAAACGATTCTTTGACCGCCTTGTTCGCATCCCGGCCGCCCTCCCCTCTTCTCTCAATATTATTGACGGTATTGTCGCCATGCACAGGAGCGGCCCTATCAACGGTGCGCCCTACCCTCTCTGTGTCCTTGCCGCCTCAACCAATGCCGTGGCGGCAGACAGGGCTCTGCATGCCATCCTGCGGGTGAATCCGGCAGGACAGCCCTGTGATGGCGGCCTGCCGACGTGCCCATATGCACGGAGCAGCTCTCTCGCAGCTTTCCTTCCCCCTCTCTGCACCGGAAGATTCTTCAGGTCGATAATTTTCAGGTTCCCGGCATCCTCAATCCTTGTTCGCTTTAATCCCTTCCGTTTTTTGAAAAGCAGTATCCGTAGGGTTTTTGCGAACAACGACAGACTGTTAGAACAAACAGGCCGCAAGTGAACATAACCATTGCTCTTGCAAAGAGAACCACAGCAAGGTACATTCACTTGTAAATGATTTATGATAACAATCAGCACGGTCTGTTCTGATCTGAACCGGCTTCCGGTTTACTCCGACGAGATGAAGAAAAAACGGAGCAATAAACAGGTACCGGTGCTGAACCATTTCTTTTTTTGTACAGGAGGAGAAGCAGATGTTTCATTTGCAGGGAAAAACAGCTCTCATCACCGGGGGGTCCCGAGGGATCGGCCGGGCGATCGCTGTACGCCTGGCAGAGCACGGCGTCAATATCGTGGTAAACTATGTCCGGCACCGTCGCGATGCGGAAGAAACAGTCGCCGCCATTGAAAAACACGGCGTAGGCTGCCTTGCAATTAAGGCCAATGTTGCCAAGGAAGAGGACGTGCGGAGGATGTTCGACGAAATCCGAGGTACGTATAACAGTATGGATATCCTGGTCTCCAATGCGGCCTCCGGCGTACTGAAACCGGCTATGGAGCTGACCGAGCGTCATTGGGACTGGGCTATGGACATCAATGCCCGTGCCATGCTCACTCTGACTCAGCATGCTGTGCCGATGATGAAAAACGGCGGGAGAATTTTGGGTGTGTCCAGCCTCGGCGCAGTGCGGGCTGTACCCAATTATACCGTGGTCGGTGCGTCCAAAGCGGCCCTGGAATCCCTGGTCCGCCATCTTGCGGTGGAACTCGGCCCCAAGGGAATCACCGTCAACACCATCAGCGCCGGTGTGGTGGATACCGATGCCCTGAAAAAATTCCCCAACCGTGATGAGATCATCGGACGCTCCCTTGAAATGACCCCGCTCGGCCGCCTGACCACCCCGGAAAATGTAGCCGATCTCGCCCTGTTTCTGTGCAGCGAGGCAGCCGCCATGATCCACGGACAGGCTGTGGTGGTTGACGGCGGATACGCTATTCAGGGATAAAAGGGATAACAAAAAAGCAAAGAACCGCTCCGTCTCCGACCGGTCAAAGGGGACGGAGTATTTTATAATCGGAAGCGTACAACTCATCTTGGGAGAAAACATGAAAAAATTATTCCTTGCAGCACCCCTTGCAGTAACACTTGCCCTGCTCATGCCGTTCACAGCCGCGCTCTATGCTGCTGAACTCCCGGAAACCACCCCGGAAATGAAGGAAATACTTCTTAAATACGGGAGTCAGGCAGAAAAGGACTCAAAGGCTGAGCTGGAAAAGCTTGTTCAGGAAGAAATGTTGAAAAAGAATCTTGAAGCGGCGCGTGAACAGCAGGAGGACAGCCCAAAAGCCCCTTCGGCAAATGAAAAAAAAGAGGCGGCCGCTCCCTCTGAATGATTTCATAATTTAATGATTTATTATTGAAGTTCTGCTCCCCGCACCCCCTCGCATCCGTGCCAAAGCCTTCAGAGTGCCGGGGAGCAAAACACCTTGAACGCCCCCTGCAATGCCCCTGCCCTGACAGACAGGAACCATATGACTGAATGGATCGAATGGATCTCACGCTTACTTCGCCGGCCCTTCTTTTTCCGGCAATTTCCCTCCTGCTGGTGGCCTATACCAACCGTTTCAAAACAATCAGCGATCGCATTCGCATTCTTCATGCCCAATATTCGCAAACCCCCACTGATATTATCGTCGGACAGATCGGAACCCTGCGCAAACGGGTCTATCTGATCAGGAATATGCAGGCCTGCGGGGTGGCCAGCTTTTTTCTTTGTGTGCTCTGCTTATTCACCCTTTTTACAGGCAATCTGTTTTGGGGCAAACTGATCTTCAGCACCAGCCTTGTCCTGCTGATGTTTTCTCTTGTTCTCTCATTCCGGGAGATTCTTTTATCCGTGCAGGCCCTTGAGATGCAACTCAGCGATATAGAAAAACACCTGCCCAAAAAAAACTATTCCTTCCCAAAGGGCAGAAACCTAATCACGAGGTTTCGCAAAAAAACAAAAGAATAACCGGGGGACAGCGCGATGGAACAATTTTGTCTATTTCGGCACAGGCTCGTTCAATATCCTCCTGCCTATCACCGTCATCCTCTGTTTTATCGACTTGGTGGTTATCAGCGAAAAAGACAGAGTATGCTGTGGTCTTGAAATATTACCCGGCTGTGCAGGCGGTGCATCCGTTCGGTTCTTTGCCGACCGGCTCGGACAGGGTTCATCCGACAGAACTTAATGACAAAAGAGAGCTTTTCCTCTATACTGCGCCTTCATATTTTGTACCGCAAGGTAAAAGGGGATGTGCAGGAGAGTTCAAGGACCACGAACCTCGGAGGACGGAGTGAGAAAGGATGTCTGAAGTTTTTATATTCGGTGTCAGCGGTGAAGAGCTGCCCAAAGATCAGCTGCGAAAGATTGCAACATGCAGTGCGGCGGTGGTTTCATCACGGCATCAGGCATTGCTCAAGGGCATGGATATCCATCGGATTCCCATTGCCCCGGTGGAAGAGATGGTGTTTGAACTGGCTGTGGCCCTGAACCGGGGTGATGTTGCCGTCCTGGCCTCGGGTGATCCGCTTTTTTTCGGCATCGGTCGCACCCTGTTGGAACGTTTCGGTACTGAACGGGTTCATATTCATCCGGCCCTCTCTGCTGTCCAGCTGGCCTGTACCCGTTTTAAGCTGCCCTGGGACGATCTGCCCCTGATCAGCCTGCACGGTCGTTCTCCCGGCGATATCGCCGGGAGAATACTGAACAATCCCAAGGTGATGCTCTTTACCGACCATCATAACACCCCTGACCGTATTGCCAAAGAGCTGCTTGCGGTTTTGGAGGAGCATCATGACGTTGCCCGGATAAAGAGCATACGGATACGGATCGCGGAGAATCTCGGACTCAAGGACGAACGACTGTGCAGCGGCACCTTGGCGGACGTTGCTACGCAGAAGTTTTCTCCGCTCAATATGATGCTGATTGAACAGCGGCAGGCAGAGGATGACGAGGCAGGCGAAGATTCCGGGGCCGGGTTTGTTTTCGGACTTCAGGAAGACGAGATTGAGCATTCACGGGGCCTGATCACCAAGGATGAAATTCGGGCCGTGATCCTCCATCGTCTGCGCCTGCCCGGTACCGGTGTTTTCTGGGATGTGGGCGGGGGTTCCGGCTCTGTTTCCGTGGAGGCGGCACGGCTTTGTCCGAATCTGACTGTCTATATTATTGAGCAGAAAGAAGAGGGACAGGAGAATATCCGGGCCAATATCCTTCGTTATAACCTCTATAATATCAAACTGATTTGCGGACAGGCCCCTGAAATGCTCGCTGACCTGCCTGATCCGGACCGGGTTTTTATCGGCGGCAGCAAGGGGTTGTTGGCCGAGATCATTCCTTACTGTGCCAAGCGTCTGACCGCCACGGGCAGGATGGTGGCCAGTGCGGTGCTGAAAAATACAGCTGAGCAGGCCCCCTTGCTGATGACGACCAACGGCCTGAAAACCGACTCACGCACCGTGGCTGTCACCCGCGAAGAAATACGCTATACTAATTATGGGGAGCCGGGCATCCTGCTGAATCCTATTACCATAATAACCGGCAGGAAATGAGTATGAATATTTTCCCTTTATCTCCATACATCTTTTTCACTTACCACCGATCCCCATTCCGGCGGCCCGGCCTGCGCCGGTCCTATGCCGTAACAGGCGCGCCACCGAAAGCAGGCTGCCGAAACAGCCCTGATGTAACTAAAGAGCAACTCATAACATTACAATTTCGAAGCATTTTTTTTCTTGACAATTCATCAGAATTGCTCTTCATTAGAGTGGCAGAAAAAAAATATAAACCGGACTGAAAATTCCTACTGACAGATGATCACACAATCCGCTGAAAAATACCGTCTTGACGGAGATACCCTGCCTGAGGGATTCAGGCTGCCGCAATCGGACGCTGAGGACGCAGATGAGTTTTTCGTCAACATCGGCCCCCAACATCCCAGCACCCACGGCGTGCTCAGGATTGTCGCCCGTTTGAGCGGCGAAACCATCGTGGAAGCGGTGCCCCATCTCGGCTATATCCATCGCGGAATTGAAAAGATGGCCGAGAACCAGACCTACATTCAGAATATCCACCTCACGGATCGACTGGACTACCTTTCCGCCTTTTTCAACAATCTCTGCTTCTGCATGGCTGTTGAACAGGCTATGGACATCGGGTTGCCCGAACGCGGTGAATACCTCCGGGTCATGGTCTGTGAACTCCAGAGAATCCAGTCGCACCTGCTCTGGTGGGGCGTTATGGGCATGGACCTCGGCGGTTTTACCCCTTTCCTGTACGGTTTCAGAGAACGTGAAATGATCACGGATATCTTTGAAGAAATGTGCGGGGCCCGCCTGACCATGAACTTTTTCCGACCCGGCGGCTCTTCCTTTGATGCCCCGGACACCTTTGTCCCCAGGATTAAAAAATTCATCAAGATTATGTACAAGGCCCTTGATGAATATAATACCCTGCTGAGCGGCAATATCATTTTTCAGGAAAGGACACGGGGCGTGGGCATTCTGTCCCGGGAAGATGTCTTGGCCTATGGTTGTTCAGGAGCCGTTCTGCGAGCCTCTGATGTCTCTTATGATGTGCGCAAAAACGATACCTACTCTATTTACGATCAGTTTGATTTTGATATTCCGACCCGCACGGAAGGCGACAGCCTTTCCC
>MTKS01000063.1 GCA_004028495.1 Candidatus Electrothrix marina | reverse complement strand
TTCCGATAAGCATGAGTATGCTGATGAATGAACAGCGAAAGATTGACATTTGAGATTTTAACAGCATATAATCAAGAAGATGGGAAAAACAGATTCAGGACATAGGGAAGAAATACTGACCAGGGATAAGAAAAAATTTCAGGAACCTCCCCTGTATAAGGTGCTTCTCCATAATGACGATTATACAACCATGGAATTTGTGGTTATGGTTCTGGAAACTATTTTTAGCAAGGACACCTCGGAGGCGACCACGATTATGCTGAATATTCACCGTCAGGGGATGGGGGTAGCCGGTGTTTATTCCCGTGAAATCGGAGAGTCCAAGGTGTCGGAAGTGCATCAGACAGCCCGAAAAAATCAATTTCCGTTGAAATGCTCGTTGGAAAAGGCATAACTGACCTTTCGGCATTGACACGCCACCTTTTAGACATAATACTGATATGTTGAGTCGAGAATTAGAATTGGCCCTGATAAAGGCTATAAAAGAGGCTAAGGCAAAAAAACACGAGTATGTGACTGTTGAGCACATGCTGTGGGGACTTTTGCATGATGATCTTGCCGCCCATATTATTAATAAATGCGGCGGTGATAATAATTCAATCAGGGATCGGTTGCAGGAATTTCTTGCCGGCGGTGTGCCGTTATTGGGTGCCGGCAAGGACGAACCCTCGCAGACGGTCGCCTTTAATCGGGTGCTGCAGCGGGCTGTCAATCATGTGCAGAGCTGCGGCAAAAAAGAGGTGGATACCGGCGATGTGCTGGTTTCCATCTTTGCGGAACCGGATTCTCACGCGGTGTATTTCCTCGGCAGTGAAGGCGTCGGCAGAATGGAGGTGGTGGAGTATATCTCTCATAATATTCCGGAAAATCTTCAGAAAAAACCCGCGTCCAAACCGGGGGCTCCTGCTTCGGATAAGAAGCAGCAAAAGGGCAAGGAAGACGTTCTGGAACAGTTTACTGTCAATTTCGCGGAATTGGCGGAACAGGATAATATTGATCCGCTGATCGGTCGTGCCCGTGAACTTGAACGGATGATGCAGGTCCTCTGTCGTCGTCGAAAAAACAATCCCCTGCTGGTCGGCGAGCCCGGGGTGGGAAAGACCGCCATTGCGGAAGGACTGGCCCTTCGTATTCATGAAGACGGCATTGCCCGGAAAGAGGAAAAGCCTGACCCGGAGAAATTGGTACCGGACCTGCTGCGTGACACAACGATCTATATGTTGGATATGGGTGCTCTTGTTGCCGGCACCAAGTATCGGGGGGATTTTGAAAAAAGGCTGAAAGCTGTTGTGGCGGCTGTAGAGCAGAAAGACAATGCCATCCTCTTTATCGACGAGATGCATACCATTGTCGGAGCCGGTGCCACCAGCGGAGGGTCCATGGATGCCTCAAACCTGCTGAAACCTGCTTTGCAGGCCGGAACCATTCGCTGTATCGGCTCAACAACCTATGAGGAGCATAAAAATTATATTGAAAAAGACAGAGCCTTGTCCCGCCGGTTCCAGAAGATTGATATTGAGGAGCCGTCTGTAGAGGATACCTGCGAGATTCTGAAAGGATTGCAGTCCCGTTACGAGGAGCATCATCAGCTCTCCTATTCACCCGAGGCTATTGCGACAACAGCGGAGCTGGCTGAACGATACATCAATGATCGATTTCTGCCGGACAAGGCCATTGATGTTATGGACGAGGTGGGTGCCTCTTTGCGGCTGGCCGGAAAAATCGGTGCAACGGTCACGGTCGAGGATGTGGAGCGAATAGTCTCCAAGATGGCAAGAGTTCCGGTGGTCTCTGCGAATAACGATGAAACCGAAGGCCTGCGTCATCTGGAAGATGAACTCAACTCGGTCATCTTCGGTCAGGACGAAGCCGTAGTTGAGGTCGTGCGGGCGGTAAAACGTTCCAAGGCCGGTCTGGGAAATCCCCTTTCTCCCACAGGTTGTTTTCTTTTTGCCGGGCCGACCGGGGTAGGAAAAACCGAGGTGGCCAGGCAGCTGGCGCAGGCGATGTCCGTTCATTTTGAGCGCTTTGATATGAGTGAGTACATGGAGAAACATGCTGTTGCTCGTCTTATCGGTGCACCTCCCGGCTATGTCGGCTTCGAGCAGGGCGGTCTGTTGACGGACGCCATTCGTAAGCATCCGCATACCGTGCTGTTATTGGATGAAATCGAAAAGGCCCATCCTGATGTCTTTTCCATTCTCCTCCAGGTGATGGATCATTCGACCTTGACGGATAACAGCGGTCGGCGGGCTGATTTTCGCAATGTCATCCTTATCATGACCACCAATGCCGGTGCTCGGGAGATGACGGAGCGTACCATCGGTTTTATCGGGGATTCCAAAGGTAAGGAGCAGAAAGCCCTGAAAACTCTTTTCACCCCGGAATTCAGAAACAGGCTCGACAGCGCGATTACCTTCCATGCCTTGGAGATGGATGCGGTTGAGCGAATTGTCGACAAGATGGTAGTGGAACTTCAAGTACAGCTGGCTGATAAAAATGTCGAGATTTCTCTGACTGCTGCTGCGAGGCGCGGTTTGGCGGAGCAAGGATATGATCCGGCTTTCGGCGCCCGTCCTCTCCGCCGTTTGATCATGAAGGAAATCGGAGATGTGTTGACGGAAGAAATTCTCTTCGGCAAACTCAGCAAAGGGGGGAAAGTACGTATCGGTCGGCGCAAAGGAAATATGACTTTTTCCTATCCTGAATAATTTTGTAAATGATACAATGAGATGATACAGTAGCGAATAATTCAAGGAAGTTTTCAAAAAGGAGAAGAAGGAGATGGTTAAAAATATTATTTATATTGTTATTCTAGCAGTGATCGGCATTCCATCCTGGCAGATCGGCACTGTTATGCTGGAAAAAAAGAAGGTAGGCTATACCCTGCAGGAGCAGGCCAACTCAATTAAAAGATATCAACGACCTGATCTTGTTAAGGAACATGTAAAAGAAAATCTGGAGATTATGGGTCTGCCGGCAAAGTTCTCCTTTGAAACCCTTGGGCGCAAGGAAGTGAAAATCGGCTATCAATATTATGGAGCCGCCACAATTTTTGGTTTTACCTACTATGACACAACGGTCGATATGGAGTTCGTAACTGAAGAGGGAGCTTGGGATTAACCGGTGACATTTTTCAAGTTCAGCTATGAACCGGGACAGGCTCAAATCATTAGACTGTCCCGGCCATCGGTGAACCTTTCTGTAATCTTTCTCTTTCATCCTCTCATCATCTCCCCCGTCTTTCTCTTCTCCCCTGATCTTGCCGGTACAGAATAGCATATGAACTTCATTTGCCTGTATGAACCTTATTTTTACTCATTGCCATGATTGCCCGTATTTTAAAATTCTTTGTTCTCTGCTGTTGGCTCGCTCTTTTACTCTTCTTGGTTCAACGGGATTTTTTTGTCAGTACCTTGGAGAGTGATGAGCAGGCGACATTAATCCAAGCAAAGTATCAGCAATATTATGGCGTGTATCTCCAAAATAAGCGCATCGGTTATATTATGGAGGATGTCCGTCCTGACGGGGAGAACAGCCTGCGCATTCACCAGGAGGCCTCGCTTCGACTCAAGGTGCTTAATTCGGTGCAGCCGATTAAGATGAATCTCACGGCAACGGTGGGAAACGGCCTGCAACTGCACACCTTTGAGTTTGTTTTTTCCTCTCCGTTCTACAGCACCACCGCAAACGGCCGAGTGGAAGGAAACACGGTTCACTTTACCTTGGATACCGGGGGAGCAATAATGGAGGATGCCGTCACGTTGCAAGGCCCTCCTGTGCTGCCGCTTAATCAGCGGGGGTACCTGTTGAATAAGATGCATGAAAACGGCGACAAGCTGAAGGTTCCGTTTTTTGACCCTTTTTCCCTTGCCGCAAGGACATCTGTCATCACTTATAACGGACAGGAAAAAAAGCTCCTGAATGAGCGGATATATCATTTGCACAATTTTACAGAATCGTACTCCGGGATGCAGATCAATTTTTGGTTGGACGATCAGGGGAAGGTTATCCGAGAGCGATCGCCGGCCGGTTTTGTTTTTCAGGCGGAACCAAAATTCAAGGCAATGGATATTCAGGACAGCGGCGATGAGCTGTTGTCCGCAGTTGCTGTCCAATATACCGGTAAGCTTTTAGAAGAAAACAGCCAGACAGCAGTATTTCGTTTGCAGTTTCCGGAAGATGCGGAGGTTGAGTTGAACGGTGGTCGACAACGCTTTACCGAAACCGAAAATCAGTTGACCTTGACAAAAGAAGCGTTTCCTCCGTTACTGAAAGATAACGAATTCATCTCGGAAAACAGCTGTATCGGTGAAGACTCGACGTTAACGGCCAGTCGCTATGTCCAGTCCGACAACCCGGCTCTTACGGCAAAGGCCAAGGAGATTGTCGGAAATGTTGTTGAACCTGTTCGCCAGGTGTCCCTGTTGGCTGAGTGGGTATACAAAAATATTGAAAAACGACCTGTTATCGGCCTGCCCGATGCCTTAACCACTCTGAAGAGCGGCAGAGGAGATTGTAATGAGCATGCGGCTCTTTTCGCAGCCCTTGCCCGCAGCCTTAATATTCCCGCAGTGATCGCCGCCGGGGTCACTCTGCATAATGATGCCTTTTACTATCACGCCTGGAATGAGGTCTGTCTGGACGGGCAGTGGATCAGTCTTGATACCACGGTCAACCAGTTGCCCGCAGATTTATATCATATCCGCTTTACTCGTGGCGACCTGGAAGGGCAGCTTGCAATCGGGGCCTTAATCGGGAAATTGCAGATTGAGGTTTTGCCGGCTCAGGAATAAGGGAGGGGGCGTGGCTGCTCGGAAGAAACCGTACCTTTTTCTCGGCGGGATGTCGTGTCGTGCTGTTAACGGCGTCCTGTTCCTACGTCAACGCGGGGATTCCCATCGTCGCGATCCAGCTGCCCTTCATACTTGCGTTGCTCGTGCCGATAATCCTGATTGAAGCAATTTTGCTGAGGGAGTCTTTCTCGCTTCATTGGTTTACAGCACCCCTTATTTCTTTCAAGGCTAACGAAAAAGGGGGCACTCAACGTTTAAAAAATAATTTAGAAAAAAGCCCGTATGCTCCCTATCCCAAAAAACGCCCATAACATCCTTATCCGCTCCACCAACTGGATCGGCGACGCCATCATGACCACCCCGGCAGTGCGCAGCATCCGCCGCAACTTCCCGGAGGCAAAGATCACCCTGCTGGCCCTGCCCTGGGTGGCGGATGTTTTTTCCGCCTGCCCCCATATCGACCAAATCTTTATCTATGAAAGACAGGGGCGACACCAAGGACTCCGGGGCAAACTGCGTCTGGCTGCCGAACTGCGCCAGGAAAACTACGACCTCACCATCCTTCTGCAAAATGCCTTTGAAGCGGCCCTGATCACCTTCCTGGCCCGTATCCCGGTGCGGGGCGGCTACACCACCGACGGCAGGGGTCTGCTGCTGACCCACGGCGTGCGCAAGCACCCTGCAATCAAAACAAAGCATCAGGTTCATTATTATCAGGAAATGCTGGAGGGACTGGGACTCCAGCGCAGCGAGAATAGCCTGGAGCTTTTTCTTGATCCCGCAGCGGAGCAGGATGCAGATGCCCTTATCAAAGAGGCGTTACAGGGAGAGACAAGAGATGACATACCCATCATCGGTCTCAATCCGGGGGCAGCCTATGGCCCGGCCAAATGCTGGCCCGCAGCGAAATATGCCGAACTGGCAGGCCGTCTCTCCGACAAGACCGGTGGGCTCATCGTTATTTTCGGAACTGCTGCTGATCAGGAGGCTGCTGCCGAGATCAGTGCTACGTCCGGCAAACGGGTCCTGGACCTGACCGGCAAGACCACTCTGGCTCAGGCCCTGGCCTGCATCGCCCGTTGCTCTGTCTTTGTCACCAACGACTCCGGACTCATGCATGTGGCTGCGGCCCTTAACACCCCGCTGGTTGCTGTGTTCGGCTCAACCGATCATATCGCCACCGGTCCCTATTCCGAGCAGGCAACTATTGTTCGTCGCCCAGTGGAATGCAGCCCCTGCATGAAGACCCATTGCCCCAAGGGCCATTTTCAATGCATGGAAGGCATCACGGTGGAAGAGGTGGAGCAGGCTGCCTTGCAGTGGTTGAGTCAAAAAGTCTAACGGGCTGATCCGGTGTTTACTGGTGCCCAAGCTCTGCTTGGGTATCTTGAATACAGAAGCTCCAGCTTCGAAAAATGAAGCGGAGCTTCAGAAAAAGCAGTTCCCAAGCCGGAGCTTGGGAACCAGTGAATTTCACCCCTCCAGCGTCCTGATCCCTTTGCGAATACACCAAAGTGAAAAAAACAGGGTCAGCAACGCCAGCCCGATGATGGTCAGACAGGAAAACAACACGCCCAGGCTGTCGATCTGATTCCAGAGCAGCCAGCCCTTCATCAAACGAAAATTCCCCATAAACCCGAGGACAAGAACCAGAAGCTGAGCAGCAAGGCCGCAAAAAAGAAAGAGGATGGCCCCGAAACTCCCCTGTACCGCAGCCCGGCTTTCGATCTTAAAATCAGCATACATAGCTCCGAATCCCAAGGCCTGGGCCAAAGCACCCCAGGTGATAATCAGGCTCATGGCAATGGAGACCCACCACATCGGCCCGGTGATCTGCAACAGGTAATTGGAGGTGATGATCAAAAAGAGGATGACCAAGGTAAAAGGAATACAGTAAAAAAGGTATTTGCAGCCCAGATACCGTTGCAGGGTCAGAGGGGAAGAACGGATCATGGCAAAGGCCATGCCTTCAGCCCCGATGGAGGGATAGACAAAACGGGTCGCCAAGGAGGTTGCCACAAAACCAGCTGCCCCGATATTGGCAAAGGCGATGATGTTGGCAATCTTATCTGCTGCGAGAAAGGCCCGTTCCAAGGGAAGTGCTTTAAAATTATAGAGATACACCACAATCAAGGCACCCACCAGAAAGAGCTGCGACCATTCAGAGGAATCCCGCAAAAAGAGCTTGGCCTCCTTATGAAAAATACGAAGCAGGGGTGAGGGATGGTAGGGCTTCTGGGTAAAGGTATGGTAGCCGCCGAAAGACTCCTGGGCCTTACTAAAACCACCCGCGAAAAAACGCTCCATCAGCCATTCCCCTCCCCAGTAGAACACGATCGGAGTCAACACCAACAAGCCCACTGCGATCCAATCGATCAGGCGGTCTTGAAGGTAGACATTGAGCAGCTGATTAGCCCAGGCCGGGGGCAACAGCGACAGGGCCGGGGTCTGCATACTGGAGAGATATTCTATAAAATCCGGGAAGCGATCCGGGTCCGCCATTTCTTCCGGTCGCATAAGGCGGATAACCAGATAGAGCAGGATCCCGAACAACATGGACAGGTAAACCGCAATATCCTTGGTCTGTTTGGCCGGAAAAAGTCTGACCAGCAGGATCGTGGCAGCCAGGCCGACAGCATTGGCTGTCAAAGCCGTGCTCAGGACAGCAAGCATCAGCAACGGGTAATAGAGGATGTCGGCATGAAAGATGGTGCCGTAGGCCCCGAAGATGGGCAAGGAAAAAATCACCATCATCCAGGAAGTATAGAGGAACGAGGTCAGAAAGCGCATCCCGAAAAGCTGCCGCTCATGGATCGGGGCGCTGTAGAGGATCTCGTTGTCCGAGGAGAGGTAGAGCGAGGAGACCGCCGAGACCATGGAAGAAAAGAGGAGCATGGAAAACATGATCATCCAAGCCATCTGAAAGATCTTCAGGCTCAGGATGATCCCCAGCTCATTTTGG
>MTKS01000062.1 GCA_004028495.1 Candidatus Electrothrix marina | reverse complement strand
CAAAGCAGCATTTAATGCATACTGCCCGACGGTCCCCGAAAACCGCTGCAAGAAAAATCCCCGCCCTGCCGTGTCAACGCAATGATTAAACCTATAAAATAGGTGGGCGACTCATACCGCAGTTAGGAAATCAATGAAGTTCTCCAGCATGCGGCAGGGAAGTCACCCTATCAATGAGAGTTGGCTCAATACTCCGCTGATCACAAACAGCGCAGGGAAACATTGTTATATTAATCTAAAAAAGAACAGGAGAAAAGACAAAAAGCGACTCACTTGTTCAGAGCTGCCGATACCCGACCAATAAGCGCGGAAATCAGCTCATTACTCCCTTTATATTTTTTTCGCTCAGCATAAAATTCATCAAAGTCCCGTTTCAGACTCACATGCCGCGCAGCTATCCGCAAACAGGCCAGAACCAACAGAGTACTGGACGGAACAGTTGTTGTCGAACCGACCTCCTCAGGCTCGTCCAACTCCTGACGCAGTATGGAAACCGCTTCCTGCACCTCGTCATCAGGCACATCGCTGTAAAACGAAAATTCCTGCCCGTAAAGGGTGAAGCTGATAAGGCGCTCTTCCATATTCCGGCGGACAGCGTTTTATTCAGTAACTCACAGGGGCGGCCGAATCCGAAAGCTCGCCGTTCTCTTCTTCCCTCTGCTCGACCTCCGTATGCTCGCCGATGCCCTGCTCGGACTCCCATTGTTCTATTCGTCCAAGCAGACCGGATACTCGACGGCCCACCTCCGAGCGTTGTTCCTGCAGTTCGGCAAGTTCCATCTTCAAGAGTTCGCGTTCGTCTTCACTGTCACGAAGTTTCTCTTCAAGAACACGAAACGTATCTTTCAAACTGCTGTACTTATCAATCAAGGTGTCGATAAGCTGCTCAAGGCGAACAAACTCTTCGTTATCCATGCGGCAAGTCCTTTTTTATGTCTCTCTATGCACCAGTTATAAACACGGTTGATATGGAGCGATCAAAATAATTTTTCTCAAATACAGAAGCCTCATATCGATTCTATACTTACCAGCTGACGCAGGCAAACGCAAGGGTTTTACAGAACCCCTATAATGAATTTCCTCTGCTAACGAAAATATCGCCAGCTCACGGGACGTCCTTTTTCGTAAGGCATATATCCATGAAAAGTGAGGGGATCTTTATCAAAGACCAGGGGAAGAAAATATCGATCTCCTTCCCACATGGGAAGCTCGCCCAGCCTGTCCAGCCGGTGCCAGGCAAGCTCGCCTTCCTCGTTGTATTTTCGAGGAACTCCATCAAAGGAGGTAATCAAAAAAATAAATCCCAGCCAGTGCTCTCCGTCGGGCCCGAAGCCGGGCCAACTGATTGTGCCGCGCAGCCGCATATCCCGGCAGACAATACCGGCCTCCTCTCTGATCTCCCGCACCATGCAGCTATGTACATCCTCATCAGCCTGCATCTTGCCGCCGAGCCCGTTGTACTTCCCGAGATGCTGATCATCCTCACGGGCATTGCGATGGACAAGCAGTACCTTTTCCGCATCCGGAGAAAGGATATAGCCGAGTGTTCCCACAATAGGAGTATACATACCTCTTTCCTGTCCCGGTTGCTCCATGCCGCTCCATGTGCTCTTGGTGAACAGTTTAACAGCTTTCTGCCTGCCGCTCTATACGGTCTATTTCAGGGGTTGTCAACAGTTCACTGCATCCGGACAGCTTTTTTTATTGCGTTGCGAAAAAACATCAAAAGAGACCTGCCGTTGTCAGGAATTCCTCAAAAAACAAGGTCCCGCTTTCCGGTGCAGGAATGCAGGGGCAGTACCGGCGTGTCTGCCCGGCATAAGAGGGCTGTTGCGGGCCAAAGACATCCGAACCGGGCGGTTCGGCATAATGAATGGACTGCCGCTTCAGGGAAATTAATACAGGGCAATTGCGCGACAATATTTCTTTATCAATTCCAGCCGCTGTTTGACGGTCATACGAAAGTAAAAGGGACTGAGCATCAATATACGGATTGCTTCACGACGTTTCATTTTTTGAACCTTTTACGGTCTTATTTAACAGCATTTATCTACCCTTCAAGTATAGGGTACAAAACTTTAAACCTCCTGTACAGTTTTTTATCGACATGGTGCCACATTCTATTTAATCTTCAGAGGTACAGACTGTTGTCAGTTTATATTGCTCAGGGGAGATTGAAAAACTCAACGGCACTGAAAACGGTCGTTTCATGCCTTTGGCATCGCCCCCGGCGGATACATTTTAAGCTGGTACATCAAATTATTTCGGATATCCAAAATCACGATTTTCATGCTGAACCGGATATGATCGGCAGGGAGTGCCGGCTGTTTCGGGCCATCGGTTGTAACAAATAACTTGAATTTGATACAAGGATCTGTTTACCTGTTTGTTTTGTTTGTATATTGGAAAAATGAGCGCGTCATGATATTTTCTATCCGCTGTTGAAACAGCAGCCTATGAGCGGTTCGTCCCTCCGGGAAATAGAAATATTTTATTTTGAAATCAGTCGATTGATAAGGGTGGACGAGATGACGAACGAACAACAGGGCGCGACAATGACTTCTATGGAGCGCGTTCTCACAACCTTGGGACATCAGGAACCGGACCGGGTTCCTTTTTTTCTTTTATTGACCATGCACGGGGCCAGAGAGCTGGGGCTGAGTATTCAGGAGTATTTTTCCAAGGCCGAATACGTGGTGGAAGGCCAATTGCGTATGCGGCGGAAATATGGTCACGATTGCCTGAATCCTTTTTGTTACGCGGCAATGGAGACGGAAGCCTTCGGCGGCGAGGTTATCTGGTTTGAGGACGGCCCGCCCAACAGCGGTGAACCGATTATACAGACGGAAAAAGATATCCTCTCCCTGCAGATTCCGGAAATACACAGCAGTCCCTGTCTTGTCAGAATGCTGAATATTATTCAGTCCCTGAAAGAAAAGACAGGGGACGAGGCACCGGTTATCGGCACTGTGGTCTCTCCGTTTTCCCTGCCGGTCATGCAGATGGGATTTCCCGCCTATATTGAGCTGATGTATGAACAGCCCGAGCTTTTTCAGCGGCTTATGGAGGTGAATCAGGAGTTCTGTGTGGCCTGGGCCAATGCTCAGGTACGGGCCGGAGCAACCGCGATCTGCTATTTTGATCCTTTGACCTCGCCCACCATCACTGCGCCCGGGGTGCATCTTGAAAAGGGTTTCGCCATTGTGCGGCAAACCTTGGCGCGAATTGAGTCGCCGACAGCGATTCACTTGGCCTCGGGTCACACCCTGTCGGTTATCGACGATATAGCCGCCACCGGGACCGCTGCCGTCGGGGTGAGTGTCGGGGAAGACCTGGCCGAGTTAAAGGCCGTATGTCGTGGGAGGCTGACGATTCTGGGGAATCTGAACGGGATCGAAATGCGTGGCTGGACACCGGAACAGGCAGAGAAAAAGGTCAGGGAAGCCGTGCGTAAGGCAGGTGCCGGGGGCGGGTTTATTCTTGCTGATAATCATGGGGAGATTCCCTGGCAGGTCAGTGAAGAGGTGTTGTCGGCCATCTCAGAAGCCGTGCAGACATGGGGGCGTTATCCGCTCCGCGATCTTTAAGCAGCACGGGAAAGGGCAGGTTCCTTACTATGAATCACGCCGAGTTTTCCATACCGAGTCGGACCGGATTATGCCCTTGCTGCCGGGAGATTCTCTGGCGACAAGGATTTGATATTGAGGGGCATGCGGAGCATATGGGTGGAAAAACGAAATGAAACTAGTTCATTAGTTGACAGGCGTGAAGTATCCGTATAGTATGCGGGAATAAAAGTTGAAGAATGGATAAATTGCACGGAAGACGTAACTGAAAAGGCCGCTTACGTTTTGATGCACCGCCTTTGCCGGACAATTTTTTGGGGATATTGATCAGTGATATCAGAAGATAAGAAAGTTCTGGAGTTTGTTGACAGACTTGTCGGGATTGATCGAATAGGAGCGGAGAAGATATTTAACGCAGTCCATGAGCAGGGGACTGTGTCCCGGACAGTTGATCAGCTTATTCTCCCGGCTTTGGAGATAATAGGAAAGGGATGGGAAGAGGGCACGGTTGCTTGGCGCAGGTCTATATGAGCAGCAGGATCTGCGAAGAACTGATGGCCCATGTCCCTCCGCCCGCCAACCCGAAATATCCCGGACATCCGCGTATGGGGCTTGCCGTGCTGGAAGACTACCATCTTCTGGGAAAGATAATCATCTCCGCCTGTTTGCGGGCCGGCGGTTATGCATTCCATGACTACGGTCGAGTTACCCCGCAAGAGTTGGTCAGGAAGATCCGCGACGATTCTATAGAGATAGTTCTTATCTCCACCCTCATGCTCCGCTCCGCGCTGCAGGTTAAGGAAGTAAAACGTTTGCTTGCGGAAGCCGGTTCTTCGACCCGAATTGTTGTCGGCGGGGCGCCGTTCCGTTTTGATCCGTTGCTCTGGAAAGAAGTGGGGGCCGATGCTATGGGTGCAAATGCTGTGGAAGCGATTGCTGCGATCTCCTCCTGTTTGAAAACAGAGGGAAAAGTATGATCTCCGGAAAAGCAAAACCGGCAATGACCTCAATGGAGCGTGTCCTGACAACATTAGGCCATAAAGAGCCGGACAGGGTTCCTCTTTCTCTGCTGCTGACCATACACGGTGCCCGAGAACTGGGCCTGAGTATCAGGGAGTATTTTTCCAAGGCTGAATATGTGGCGGAAGGGCAGTTGCGGATGCTGAAAAAATATCGGCACGACTGCGTGAATCCTTTTTGTGCTGCGGCAACGGCAGCGGAAGCATTCGGCGGCGAGGTCATCTGGTATGAGGACGGCTCCCCGAACAGCGGCGAACCTATTATCAAAACGGAAAAAGATATTCTCTCCTTACAGGTTCCGGAACTGTCCGACACACCTTGTCTTGTCAGAATGCTGGAGAGTATTCGGATGCTGAAAGAAAAAGTAGGAGATGAAGTGCCGATTATGGGCATAGCGGTTTCTCCCTTTTCTCTGCCTGTCATGCAGATGGGCTTTGCCGCCTATATTGAACTGATGCATGAACGGCCGGAATTGTTCAATCGGCTTATAGAGGTGAATCAGGAGTTTTGCGTGGCTTGGGCCAATGCCCAGGTTCGGGCCGGAGCAACGGCTGTCTGTTATTTTGATGCCTTGCTTTCGCCCGCCATGACTGCGAGTGTGCATCTTGAGACAGGATTCAGGATAGCACGGGACACTTTGGCCCGGATCAACAGTCCGTCGGCAATTCATATGGCGACAGCCGCCACCCTGCCTGTTATCGAGGAAGTCATCGACACCGGAGCCTCGATTATCGGGGTGAGCATCATGGACGATTTGGCCGAGTTGAAGGCGGCATGTCGGGGCAGACTGACGATTCTGGGCAACCTGAACGGGGTTGAGATGCGCCGATGGACACCGGAACAGGCTGAAAATACGGTGAAAGAGACCATTGCCACGGCGGCATCCGGCGGCGGGTTTATCCTTGCCGACAACGGCGAGATTCCCTGGCAGGTCGGCGAGGAGGTATTGACGGCCGTCTCGGACGCCGTGCATAAATGGGGGCGTTACCCGGGCTGCTGCCGAACCGGACAGGGAGAAGAAATTTGAAACCGGCTTGTTGCTTTATCGTCTGTGAAAATTTTTTTCCTGAAATAGAGGCGGCTGTGCAGCGGCAGGGGCTTACGGACGCGGAGGTCCGATCATTTCCTTCTCATTGCTCCTCCGCTCCGATAAAGTGGTCGGAACTTGTCGATATTGTCAGATCCTCATGGGCGGATACGGTTGTTATTTTCGGCAGCTATTGTTTGCGTGAGCTGGCGGCTCCGCCTGATGAATTTTCCCGATGTCGGATTCATCGAAAGGAGCAGTGTCACCACCTGTTGTGCAGCTCCACTCTTGTCGATGCCCTACAGCGGAACGGTACCTACCTGTTGAGCCCGGGCTGGCTGAGTTACTGGCGAAGGCATATCGCGATCTGGGGATTTGACAGGCCCACGGCCATTGAATTTTTCGGGGGATCTTTGCAGAAACTGCTGTTGCTTGATACAGGCACAGACCCGGAGTCGGAGCGACATCTTGCGGATTTCGGCGGTTTTCTTCAGCTGCCTGCCGAGACATTACCCATCGGCTTGGAATTTCTCGGGCTCTCCCTGTCGCATATCATGGCGGATTACCAACAGCAGAAACTTACACGCCAAAAACAAGAGATTGAGCGTCAGGCTGCCGAATCGGCAATGACCTTGGATCTTATCCGGATGGTGACCAGAGTAAAATCCAGGTCGGAAGTTGTTTCCGCTATTCTTGAGCTTTTCACCATGCTGTTTGATCCGAAAAAAATATACTTTATACCGGTGAGCAAAGCAGAGGTGGATTTTGACCGGGCTCCGGGGCTGACCGCTGAAGAGCAACTTCAGGCGGAGCAGTTTTATGCCGGGCAGGAAAGATATCTTTTGCTGAACAAAGAGCAGGGGAGCTTTTTCCTGCGTATAGGCGGAAGAGAGAGAGCCTCCGCCTTACTTCTTATTTCTCAGGTCGCCTATCCTCTGTATATTAACCAGTACATCAATACAGCCCTTGCTGTGTCGGAAGTCTGTGCCCTGTCTATTAAGCATGTGCGGACCTTGCGGGAACTGGTTCGTACCTCGCACCTTGCCGGTAAGGCCGAGGTCGCCACCGAGGTGCTCCATAATGTGGGGAACACGCTGAACAGTATTTCGGTTTCTTCGGAACAGATCCGGGAAATTGTCCAACAGAGCAGCAGTACCAGTCTGCCGGATGTTGTCCGGTTGATACAGGATCATGAGGATGATCAAGAGAGTTTTTTCACTCATGATCCCAGAGGGAAAAGATTGCCTTCTTATTTTGCAAGGCTTTCGGAAAAAATGACCGAGGAACGGGAATCCCTGCTGGCTGAAACGACCCGTCAGCTGCATCATATCCGCCGTGTTGCCGAGATTATTCGAGCCCAGCAGGACACGGCAAAGCTGATTGATTTTACGGAACAGGTGAATCTGACCTCCCTGCTCGAAGAAAGCCTGGAACTTTTTCAGGGGGAGCTGGATGAACAGCGGATTACCGTGGAGCGTCATTACGGTTTTCAACAGAGTATCTGCTCAGAACCGCATAAGATATTGCAGGTTGTGAATAATCTTATCCGAAATGCGGTGGATGCCTTTGACGGGATATCGGCTGAAGAGAAGAAAATTTCGTTGAGCACATATCCGACCGCCGACCGGGATGAGGTGGTTGTCGAGATAAGCGATAACGGGAAAGGAATGCGGCAGAATATTTTACAACAGGCGTTTACCTTCGGTTTTACAACAAAAAAGGGAGGGCATGGTTTCGGTCTCCATAATTCCGCTAATCTGGCTGCGGAAATGGGCGGAAGCCTGACAGGGGAAAGCGCAGGACCGGAGCAGGGAGCAAGGTTCATTATGCGACTTCCTGTAACAGCAACAGGGGGGACAGAGTGACAGCAATAGCACAAAGGGTTCGGCGGGTTCTGGTGATTGACGATAACCCTGAAATTCACAATGATATTAAGAAAATTCTGCAACCGACAACGGCATCTGACGATTTTGACGACCTGCTTTCGGATATTACCGGAAAGCCTGCTCCAAAAGTTCACCATGCGATGATTCAGGTGGATTCCGCCTTTCAGGGCGATGAGGGAATCAGGATGGTGCGTCAGGCCAGAATGGAAGAACAACCGTACGCCCTTGCCTTTGTCGGTTGCAGAATTTTCTTAATATCATTGTGAATTTCAGGGTTATCGTCAA
>MTKS01000061.1 GCA_004028495.1 Candidatus Electrothrix marina | reverse complement strand
CAGGAAACAGACCAGGCAAAGAAGGAAATTGTCTCATGGATACTGGTAATAGGGGTGTGCCCGGCCTCGATATAACGAAAAATAATATTAACGGTATGCAGAGATGCGGCAACGATAAAAACGATACGTGCAACATTTCTTACCTGAGCCTTCTGACTGAAAAAGAAGACCGTGTAAATGACAGCGGCGGCAAGATAGGCGGCAAAGGCGGCTTGAAAAAGCAGATAGCTCATCGTGGTTTTATCTCTTTTTCTGTGAGTTCACGGAGATCAAAATGTATATCAGGGCCGAGGACAGTATCGAGGTGCTGCGACAGTCGTTCCCATTGCTCACCTCTTATCCAGTGAATTATATCCTCATGGAGAATATTTTGGAATAATATTTTCCGATCAATACCGTCCGAAGAAGAATCGTTGCAAATTCGCGCCCTGAGGCGAGACATCAGACGCAGCAGGTCCGCGTATTCATCGCCGTATCTGTCCTCCAGCTCCCGGCGTATTTTTGCCGCCAAGGCCGGACTTGTCCCGTTGGTGGAAACAGCGATGTTTAAACTCTCTCTTCGGACAACAGCCGGCACCTGAAAATCGCAGAGATCCGGGGCATCGGCCACATTGACCAGCAGCCCCGCCTTCCGCGCATCCCGGACAACAGCATCCTGAACATCCCGATTATCGGTAGCGGCGAATACCAGCAGAGCACCGTCAAGGTCTCCGTTCCGATACCCCCTGTTCCGCCACTCAACAGAACCATTCGCTGTCAGATCAGACAACAGCTCAGTAAGCTGCGGACTGATAATCCGCACAGAAGCGCGGGCGTTGAGCAGGGAAAGCACTTTACGTTCCGCCACATTGCCGCCGCCCGCAACAGCACAGAGCTTCCCCTCGATATTTAAGCTGACAGGATACACAGCAAAAGAAAAGAAGCGATCAACGGGGAGTCAAACGAGTCAGCAGAATCTCTTTCTCCTGGTCCAAACTTTTCAGGACTCGTTTTGAGGCGGAGACGACATACTCTTTTTCCGCCAGTTGCAGAAAAGGATGAACGGATTTTCTCTTCATATCATGGGCGAGATAAACAGCACCGTCCGGCTTTAAGGCTCGGCGAAGAACAGCAAGCAGGGGCTGAAAAAACTCATCTCGAAACAGCACCTCTGCGCCGAGGATGATATCATAGCGTTCCATTTCCGGCGGATCCAGCCAGTCCAAAAGGGCGAACTGAACCTGATCCAGTTTTGAGGCCGCTGCACTGACCCTGCCGAAATCAAGAATTATATCCTCATAATCAGTCAAGGTAACAGCACAGCCCAAGGCTGCGGCGGTCAGACCGGGAGCACCGAGACCGGCACCGAGTTCAAGCACTTTTGTCCCCGGGGAAGGGCGCAAATTCACCATAAAGCGGGAAAGAACAACAGCTGCTTCCCAGAGGCGCACCCAAAAGGGAAATTCCGAAGGATTTTTCAGCGGGTCCTTGCCTTCCAGCAGCTGTTCAATATCGGTAATCTTCAAAAGATGTAATTGAAGATTATCTTCGAGCTTCAACGATTCAAAGCCCACTCGATACTGCTGTCTGATTCTCTGATAAAGCTCCTGAGCCTCAGCGGGGAGCGTCTGCGGATCCATATTATTCTCTTTTTTTAACGACCGCCCGTAGCTATCCAGCTCTTCTTGCAAAAAAAAGACAGGCGTCGTGATTTTCCCGATAAAAACAGAAAAGCCGACAGCGCATAGACGCTATCGGCTTTTTTCATGAAAAATTCAAAGATCTTCCTATGTTGTCGCGAAAGACCTTTCGGTGTACTCAGCAGCCTTCAACAACTTTTTTCTTCGCTACTTTAACCTTTACGTTGTCACCGTCTTTCAGCTCGGCATCTTTATCGCATTCCATGGTTACAGTGGTTTTTTCACCCTCAACCGCAACTGTTTTCACTGTGCATTTCTCTGTTTTAGCGAAAGCTGTACCGATACAGAAAGCAAAGGCTGTCACCATCAGGGCCGCAACTATTTTTTTCATGACAATCTCCTGAAATATATTATTAAAAACGATTTGGAAATATTAATAATCTCTACTGTAAACGGTTCTCAACGTCTTGTCAATACGAAAAACTACTTGACAGATCTCTTTGTTTCCGGGCCTTTTTTATCCTTTTCAATCGTAGCTGCCTTTTTTTCTTTCTTCGCCTCCGGCGGAATAATTTCTTCGATATCCTGTTTCAGAAGTTCGTGCGAAACATATCCGGCATAAGACCGTATCATCTTTCCATCATGACCGACCAGAAAAGAGGTGGGGATTCCTGTAACTCCGCCAAAGCCGCTCACAACCTCGCTGTCCGCCATCAAAACGGGATAGTTGATCTTGTCATGCTCGACAAGATCATTGACGACATCGGCATCGCCATCGTCAAGAGAAAGGCCGAGAACGGAAAATCCTTTAGCGGACAAATCTTTCTGGAGCCGAATAAGAGAAGGAATTTCCTGACGACACGGGGGACACCAGGTTGCAAAAAAGGTCACCAGCAAAACCTTGCCCTTAAAGTCGTCACTGCTGATATCTTTGCCGTCCACAGCGGAAGGCAGTGTAAAATCGGGCATAGGTGTAGCCGACACTCTGCTGCTCAGAGCCAGCAACAAGACAGCGCACACAACGAACGTCTTTTTCGTGATTATTGAATTCATGAACATCTCCCGCATGATATATTTTGACGCATAATGATAATCAGCTCGACTTTTTTGTTTACATCAGTATTTATATCTATCCTCATGAATTTGTCAACAAAGAAGCATATCCGATTCATGCTCTCTTACAAAGAAAAACGTTAACGGCCTGAAGCCGTATCCAAGTGCTTCGATTACGCATCTCCCTTCCTTCTCCACATCCTGCGCCGCTCTCCTTCTAAAAAGCATTGCGTCTTTACAAGGTTTTGTGTAATGGTTACATGTTACACCGCCTCACAGAGTTCTCGGCTTTTTTATCGCCCTTTTGAAAACGACTTCAAATCCTATGAAAATACGCTGGTTATATATCCTACTGACTCTTTTATCCGTCACGCATACGCCCGTCGCCCGATCCGAGATTATCGACTCCAGTGTTGCGGTGGTGAACGAAGATGTCATCACGCTTTCCGATGTCAACAGGATCGGTGAAGCGATTTTCCGACAAATCACCGAGGAAGCTCCTCCGGAACAACGCGAGGAAGCACTGAAACAGGCACGAAAAAAAATTATAACACAGCTTATTGAAAATAAACTGCTCACACAGCAAGCTGCCGCACTCCATATTTCAGTTGCTGAAGCAGAAATTGATCGCGCGCAGAAGCAGGTGCTGCAACGAAACGGCTTCACAGACGAAGATTTTAAAGCAGAATTAAAAAATACAGGCCTGAGCCAAGCCCAATACCGAGAGACCCTTCGGGAACAGATCCTTCGCAGCAAGTTGATTAACTATGAGGTCCGCTCCAAGGTCGTTGTCCCGGACGAAGAAATACAGAGATACTTTGAGCAGCAATACAGTAAGGAGACCGGCAAGGAGGCCGGAGCAGAGGGCTATTACCTTTTACAGCTCGGCGTATCCTGGACTGACACGGCCCGAACCTCCGGGTTGCCGACAGCGAAAGAAGACGCTCGCAAACGGGTCGAAGCTGCACATAAACTTGCAAAAGAAGGGCAAGACTTCAAAGAACTTGCCCGCCAATACTCAAATTTACCTTCTGCTGCCGACGGCGGCGACTTGGGCATCTTTGAAAAAAACGAAATGGCGGCGTACATGCGAAAGGCAGTAACAGTACTGCAACCCGGAGAAATCAGCCCTGTCATTGAACGTCCTGACAGCTATATATTTTTCAAACTTCTGTCGAACGGACAGGAAAAAAAAGGCGGGGAAAGAGTACTTGACGAGAATATTAAAGAGGAAATTCGCAATAAACTGTATAAACAGGAAGCGGAAAAACGCTATAAAAAATGGCTGGAGAAAATACAAAGCGAGGCATATATTAAGATTCTCTGATCGCCGCAAAAAAAACATCGGGTTGGCAGCTATACTAACCTCCTCCCTGCATGCAATATACGGAAAATCCAATAACTTTAAATGACAAACAGTTGATGAGCAAACAAGAAACGAATGATTCACAACATACCGGAGAAACTCCGGAAGAGCACGCTCCCCATCAGGAAAGCGAAAATCTGCCTATCGGCCGGCTCCTGCGTCAGGTACGCGAAAAAAAGGCTTTGACGATCCATGATATCTCGCAGGAAACAAATATTTCTTCTTCCAACCTGACCTCCATTGAGCTTGGCAACTATAATGAGCTGCCGGCAGACACCTTTATCCGGGGACAGATAATTATTTACGCCAAATTTCTCGGTATTGACGGGGCAGAGGCGGCACGTTTGTTTTTTGAAGAACGAACTCAACATGTAACAAGCAGAGAAAAGAACCCGTTCAATCAGCAGAGAAAGGGACTGTCGACAAAGCAACTGGCCGAGCCGGCTCATATTTCATCGGCGACCTGGGCCATCAGCCTCCTTTTGCTGATTATAGCCTTTCTTATCTTCTTCAGCTGGTATACAGGCTGGAACCCCTTTGCGTATTTTCCCGAACAGGAGCCTACTCAAATCAGCACTGCGACAGCGATCGCTCACACGGTCAAACCTGAGCCGGGGTCTGAAGCTGAGATGCTGCCCGACGGAAACATATCGGAAGAGGCTTCAGCACCTTCAGTTACGGAGCCTGTCTCGGAAACAGCGCAAGAAGGGCTTGAAGCAACCGACAACGATACTGCTGCACAGGATTCCGTATCTGAGTAGCCGGCTTGCCCTACCGAACCTGCCGTACCGGATGCATTGTCCTGAAAAATGTTGATTTCGGCGAATCGGACAGAATTGTTACCCTGTACAGCCCGGACATGGGGCGATTCTCCGCTATTGCCAAGGGAGCCAAACGCTCGCAAAAACGGTTTGTCAACAAACTGGAAGAGTTTTCCCTGCTTGATATCAGCTACCGACCGGCCAAACATAACCGCCTCCACTTTCTCAACGAGGCGGAGCTGAAAGAAGCCTTCCTCTCCCTACGGACCGACTGGCAACGATATTGTCCGGCAATGCTGGCCAATGAACTCGTTCTCCGTTTTACCGGAGAGCATGATCCGGACAGTCGGATTTTTTCCTTACTCCATTGGCTCCTGGAATCTCTTCACCACGGAGCTTCTCCACTGCCCGCTGTTGTTTTTTTTCATCTTCATCTGCTTGATGCCTGCGGTTACCGGCCCGGACTGGAGCACTGCGCGACCTGTTCCTGCTCGCCGGATAAAAACAGAGGGCTCAGCTTTGTCCTTCAGCCCGGCAACGGCACCCTTCTTTGCAGCCGTTGCAGCGGCAATGCAACCCGTTCCCGCTTCACCCTTTCACTGCAAAGTCTCAAGTTCCTCCAAACAGCCCAAGGCATGACGACCAAGCAAATGCATCGCTTGCAGATGCCTGAAAACGTTGCTTCCGAGTGCCTGTATGTTTTATACAGCTACTCCAAGTACCTCTTGCAATGCGACATCCATTCCTGGAGCTTTCTTTCGCAAATCACAGGCAAACGGACCGGGGGCAAAAAGACAGGGGAGTGACGGATAAAACGAGTGGTTTCTGTATATTGATATAACAGCCCCCATATCTCCGACTGCACAGCAATAGCAATGAAACCTGATTATCAAGAGGGAGTTGTATGTATTCTCACCGGGATAAAGCAAGCTCTCCTCCGGCTATAGGCTCAATCTTCAGTCAACACTGGACAATCCTCCCCTGCTGGTTTACTATATTCTATTTTTATCAAGATATTCTGGTTTTCAATATTATTCCTGATTCATTCCGGACAGATAAATGGGCAAGCTGGTAAGAGAATACGTCCGATGCTACCGCATCGGCATAGATACCGGAGGCACCTGCACCGACGGGGTCCTCATTGATGATGCCACCTTGGAAGTGGTGCATTCGGCCAAGGAGCCGACCACCCATCATAACCTGGGGATCGGTGTCGGGCGGGTGTTGAAGAAATTGCTTGCTTCGGACATTGCCCCGGAAGATATTATCGGGCTTTCCGTGTCCACGACCTTGGCCACCAATGCCGTGGTTGAAGATCGGGGTGCCCGAGTGGGGCTGCTGGTCTTCGGCTATGTTCGTCATTTCAAGTTGCCCATTACCGCTAATATCTTTCTTAAAGGCGGCCATAAAATCACCGGGGAAGAGGATGAGCCCCTGGATATTGAGGGCTTGGTTGATTCGGTCCACGGGCTGAAGGATGAGGTGGACAGCTATGCGGTTTGCGGCGGCATGTCTATCAAAAATCCTACCCATGAGCTGGTGGCTGAAGAGGCCATCACTATGATTGACCCTAAGCCCGTCTTTTGTTCCCATCAGGTCAGCGGTAATCCGGGCATGCGGGCCAGGGCTGCCACAGCCTGTCTGCATGCTAAGCTCATGCCCTTGATGATCAGCTTTCTTTCTTCCATCAAGATTTCCATGCTCAATGCGGGCTTGAATTGTCCGGTGACCATTATTTGCGGGAACGGCAAAGGGGCCGGGCTGGACACAGCGGTCCGACGTGCCGCAATTACTATGGCCAGCGGTCCGGCAGCCACGGCTCGTTTTGGCTGTACAGCCGGAGAGCCCACTGCTTTGATTGTTGATGTGGGCGGCACGACCACCGATGTCTGCATGATCCGGGACGGGCACCCGGTCCTGAGCAATGAAGGCTGTCGGATCGGGCAATGGCAGACCCATGTGGAGGCCATTGATATGTACACCGCTGCGGGCGGCGGAGATGCCCATGTTATCTGTTCATCAGATCATGATTGTTCCCTGGAACAGGAAGGCGGTTGCGGTCAACGACCGAAGATTCGCCTTGAGGCGAACCGGGTCCAGCCTCTCTGCATGACCGAGGATGTGCCGGATCCTGAGCAATGGCTGGGCTGCGGGCTGCGTAATGCCGTGATTCTGCCGGTTGAGGGATTGAGCGATGAGGTCGTCAGCGAGGATGAGATACTCTTTTGTCTCCGGGAGCATGGTCCGGCCAATTTAGAGACGCTGACTCAACAAACCGGCCTGTCTGGGATCCTTCTTGAAAAGCGGCTGGAGCGTTTGGCCTATCTTCAGCAGGTCAGGATGGCCGGTTTCACCCCGACCGATGCCCTGCATGTCTTGGGTAAACTGGATATCGGCAGTAAGGAGCAGGCCGAGCACGGGGCCCGTGCCTTGGCCGCCTCCTTGGATATGAGTATTGAGGCCCTCTGTCTTCAGGTGGTGGCGGAAGCGGAAAAAACCATTGAGGGCATCATTCTTGATTATCTCGGGCGTAAGGTCTGGCAGGATGTCGAGGCGGCTCCCTTCCTGAGCAGCATGGATAACGAGCTGTTCTCTCTCCGGGTTGCGGTGAAGGTGCCGATTATCGGGATTGGTGCGGCGGCACGCTGTTTTCTGCCTGCTGTGGCTGAGCGTTTGCACACCACTGTTCGTTTTCCTGAGCATTATGAAGTGGGGAATGCGGTCGGAGCGGCTTTGATTAGCCGGGAAAATGACGGTGCGCGGCTGTTTTAAACACGCCGTTCTTTCGGCCAGGATAAGCTTGTTTGGTATTCAATGCAAAAGAGAAGGCCGGGTCGGCAACAGAAGTTGTCGGCCTTTTTTGTTGCACATAGCAATCTTATGCGACTTGTTCTCTTGAATTTAACGGGGTTCGTCTCCCATTTGAGCAGTCATATAAAATAGTTACTGCAACTTGTCACCACATTTTGTGCAAAACTTTGGTTTCACGAAAAAATTTTGATTAATTATTGTTTTACCACATGAATCACAGAATTTCGTGCATCTAATATT
>MTKS01000060.1 GCA_004028495.1 Candidatus Electrothrix marina | reverse complement strand
GAAGAAAATCATCAGCCGGACGACAGTACAGCATGATCGGCTCACCCACCTCCTCCAGTTCACTGTCTGTTCGAAGAGCTGCAAACTGGGCAGGCCTGTCCCTGCGAGGATCCACTCCCCAAGTCTCGTAATCATGCCATAACAACGTCATATCAGCCACACATCACTTGTTAAAAATCACGCCAATATTGTACCGACCACCATCACCAGCCCTCCGAACGCAAGCATCAACTCTTTTTAATAACCAGCTTTTTCCCCGGATGAAGCAGGTTATTGCTCAAGCTGTTCCATCGTTTGATCTCCCGGGTGGAGACCTGATGTTTACGTGCTATGGACCAAAGGGAATCACCGTTACGTACTTTATAATAACTGACAGTACGTTGTTCGCTCTTATCAGAGCCTGTATCGAACTTTCCGTCCGGATAAAGAGCAAGCTTACGACCGGCTCGAATCCGCCGAACATCATCAATATTATTCCATTGCATAATCATATCGACAGAAACATTATATTGTTTACCCACCCCGGACAAAGTTTCACCCCTGCTGAGCCTGTGGACAATTTTCCGTTCTTCATCGGCGCGGGTCTGTTCAAGATTCGCAGCAATACGCAGACTGCTCCCGGCAGGTACTTTTATCGAATACACGTCCTCTGTCGGAGGCACCTGATTCTTCAGCAGCTCGGTATTCAGCTGACGAAGCTTCTTAACCGAACATCCCCCTGCTGCTGCAATTGCCGACAACGGGGTCTGAGAAGGGACTTCGACAACATCATACTGCTCGTTCTTCTCGGGAACAGGTTGAAAACCATAGCGCTCCGGGTCATGGGCAATAATAATGGCCGCAATCAATTTCGGTACATAGCGCTTTGTCTCAAGCGGTAAATAGTCCTTCGCAGCAAGCTCCCAGAAATTCTTTGCCTTGTGCTGTTCCAGCCCCCGCTGAATCTTTCCTTCACCGGCATTATAGGCCGCAACAGCAAGCTGCCAATCACCGAACCGTTTATATAAGGCATCAAGATAGGATACAGCTGCTTGCGTTGCCTTCTCGGAATCTCGACGTTCATCCACCCAGGAATCGATACGTAATCCGTAATAACGAGCTGTACCGGGTATAAACTGCCATAAACCGGAGGCATGGGCAGGAGAATAAGCGGCCGGATTAAAACCGGACTCAATCATAGCAAGATATGCCAAGGATCGGGGCAGCTCGGCTTTTTTTAATTCTTTTTCAATCACCGGCAAATAGAGGGCTGCACGTTTCAGCCAACGCCTGAAGGTCGTTCGTTGTCGATTCTGAAACTGATCCAGATAAAATTCCACCTGCTTATTGATAACCACCGGGAAGTCGCACTCAGCCTTCTTCCTGTGCTGCTCCGGTTGTACAGCATCCTTCCCTTTGGCGACAGAAGAAAGAAAGTCTACATCCAAGTTAACCCGAACAGGGGTGATAGATTCGGGAAGATCACACTGTATTCCATAGGAAGAAAGAGCGTCCTGCTTCCCTGCCCCGCTGTCGCTCCAATCACCCGTCTTCTCCAAAGCCGTCAATTCTTCTTTCAGTTCCTGCTCGGATTGTACAGGGATATAGACGGGCGGCAGATCATCAGGTTCCTGCGGCTCTTTGCCTGCAGCAGAATATGAGATGGCGGGCAGAAATCTTGTCGAGCTGCTGTTCCTCTGTTTCAATACGGCCAATGAAGAAAATGAACGCGGCTCTCTCCCTGCCTTCCTGATCTCCTCAGCCTCCGGGCTCTCCGGGCTCTCCGTTTCTATTCCCTTTTCTTTAACTTCAACGTCAACTTCAATTATAGGCACCAGCTCGGAACTGTAAACAACAACGGCCTGCTGAATACCTGTTCCCTTGCGCCGCACATTGCTTACAACTGTTCTTCCGGCAGTTGTTCTTTCTGTAATTGTTCTTTCTGCCAATTGAGGAGGAGCGGAAACTTTTTTCAGATTGACACCTTCGGTTTCTTCACTGTTTTTTTCTGCCGAAAAAGAACGGACAGTAACCTCTTCCTGATTGATATTCTTGAGGGGATCAGTATTATGAACAGCAGGGGAACAAGCAGCAAAAAAAGGAAGAGAGACAAGGGGGACAAACAAAGATACTTTCATTCTTTCTCACGATATCGTAACATAACAAACAATTTTCAGCCGAAATTCGACCGTTTTTTCATTTTAACGGTCGGGTAAAACAACCCCGAACCGAAAAAACACCCTGGAAAAAAGGGTACCATAGACAAAGAATATTTTACAAGGAAAAACATATTGTTGACATTTGTTCTCATTTTGTTTTACAAATATACTATGTTAACAACCGGATCCGGTCCCTTTTCCTCGGCAAGGAAAAACTTCTCTTTTTGTTTGTGTTTCAAGGCCATCCAACAGTGCGAGCCAACTATTCTCGCAGCTCGTTCAATATATCTTTCTCCATATAAAAAAACAGGTGCCGGAAGATTCCTTTTTTTGACATTGACGCCGAAAACTCAAATCACCTTTTTTCAAACTCTAATTAATTAATCCATGCGTCGTTTTTTCAGATTCCTTCTCAAGCTCTTTTTCTTTTTTTCTTTTCTGGGACTGCTTACCGCTGCCGGCACCTTAGGGTGGATCTACTATCTCGTGACCGAGGTTCCCTGCCCGGAAATGACCCCGGAAAACATATCCTCTATTCTCGGCCGTGAAAGCCCTGTTTATTATCGGGACGGCAAAGAAAAAATCGGTGTATTGTTTGAAGATATCCATCGTCAATACCTCAAGTACGATCAACTGCCGGAAAAATTCGTCAATGCCATTGTTGCGGCGGAAGACGACCAGTTTTTCAACCATTACGGCATTGATTTTTACGGTATTGCCCGGGCCATGGTCGCAAACTTCAAAGCGGGTCGTATTGTCCAGGGCGGCAGCACCATCACCCAACAAACGGCAAAAAACCTTTTTAAACGCGAATCACGCAGTTATGAGGCAAAACTCAAGGAAATGCTCTTTGCTCTCCGCCTGGAGTATCGTTTTTCAAAAGAGCAGATCCTTGAATTCTATTGCAATCAATTTTATGTCAGCGGAAACGGGCATGGATTGGGCGTTGCGGCCCGATACTACTTCAACAAAGAACCGAACGAACTGACCCTGCTGGAAGCGGCGTTTATTGCCGGTTCGGTGAAGCAGCCGAATTTTTACAATCCGTTTATTAAAAAAGACAAGGGATCCACCTTGAAAGCCAGATTACGGGCCGAGGAACGAGCAGAG
The DNA here is from genome assembly GCA_004028495.1 of Candidatus Electrothrix marina. Classification (GTDB taxonomy): domain Bacteria; phylum Desulfobacterota; class Desulfobulbia; order Desulfobulbales; family Desulfobulbaceae; genus Electrothrix; species Electrothrix marina. The sequence continues at coordinate 4,651 of MTKS01000060.1, read as the reverse complement.
TATGTCCTTGGAAACATGCTGAAACTGGGCATGATCAGCCGAACTGAATATGATGCCGCTGTTAAAGACGATATTATGTTTAATCGCGGCAAAACCCGCTTTGCCCTGAATACGATTATGGATCTGGTCAAAGAGGGGCTTGAGTCCGAAGTGATTACCGATGCCCTGACACGGCACGGAATCAACAACATCTCCACCTCCGGCGCCCGGATTATCAGCACGGTTGATCATGCCTTGCAGACAGAAACCTTATACAGCCTCCGTCGTGACCTTTCCCGCCTTGATGTCCGCCTGCGCGGTTATAACAGGAAAGAAGTTCAGCAGGAATATAAGGACCAGAGGGGAGACAGAGAAATCACCCAAAAAGGATTTCTTTTCGGCACAATTAAAGAAATCGACAGAACTGATCCTGAACAACCTGTTATTTCGGTAAGCTTCGGTCCCAAGCGCCCGGAAGGTTTTATTGATCGCCAAGGGCTGGAACGAATGCTCGCGGCTCTTGTCAAGTATCGTAAACAACGTTGGGCAAAACCGGAGAAAAAAGACCTGGGAGACCTGCTCTCTCGCCTGCAGCCTGATGACAGAATTTACGTCAGTGTCAGGGAAGTTGATTTCTTTGACGGCACACCGACCTTGGATCTTGAACGTTATCCTAAGCTGCAAGGCGCGGCTCTGGTCATGCAGCGGGGCATGATTCGCTCTATGGCAGGCGGCATGGAAAATCGTTTTTTCAATCGAGCCGTGGCCGCGAAACGCCTTATGGGCTCGGCCTTCAAACCCTTTCTCTTTGCCGCAGCGCTGCAATTAGGCTGGACCCCCCTGGATAAACTTGATAACCAGAGAAACGTTTTTCTTTTCCTGGGAGAACCGTATTTTCCCCGACCGGACCATAAAAGCCCTTTTCACCGCGTCTCTCTGAGTTGGGCCGGTGTAAAATCGGAAAACGTGGCCGCAGTCTGGTTGCTGTACCATCTCACGGACCGACTCACTCCGGCACAACTCCATGAACTGGCGACTTTCCTTGACATGGCTCCCGGAGTCAACAAAGGAAAAGAAGAAGACTACCAGCAGTTCAGCAGCCGCATACGTGATACGTTCGGCATCCGTATCACCTCGGGAACCCTGGACCGTGCCGCCTATGAACTGGCTGTTCGAAAATTGGAGGCCGACTTCCTGTTTGACGGTCGGGCCGGAGAGTATCGCCAATGGGAAAGAACCCATTACGGGCTTGCCTTCTCAAAATTTCGCTCGGCAATCTATCAGGATTTGAAAAAGAAAAACCTCGACGCCCGCCAGCGATCGGAAAACTGGGCCCGCATCTCCATGTTGCATGGAAGCTATCTGCAATTAAAAGCAGTTGGTCAGGCTGTACAGAAATATCGCCGATACATTGAGCAGCTCCCCTCATGGTTCGGCAATCCTTTTGCCTTTTTCAACCAACAGACACCTGATGATCTCCAAGGTAAGCGTCCTGCCGGAACCCTTGTTGAAAACCAAAAAGGGCAGCTCATCTATACGATGAACAGCAAATTGCCGGAAAAATGGCGACCGGTCAGCGAATTCGCTCTCCGGCAACGACTGTCCAGACTGTTTTCCTCAGAAAAAGAGACCCTGTGGGATAATATTCTTCTGGGAGGCAGGGTCAGTTCAGCCGGTCTTAAAATGGTCGAACGCCAAATGCGGGCGGAACGAAACGCCTTGGCTGCGCATAAAAATTACTCCATGCAGGTTCTCACCGCTGTCTCCGATTACAGAGTCATGCTCGGCATACAATATCTGATACGCCTTGCCCGTGAATGCGGTATTTCCAGCCGACTTGATCCGGTACTTTCTTTTCCTCTGGGCTCAAATGTTATATCTCTTCTGGAGGCGGCAGGCATGTACGAAACCCTGGTGACCGGCAAAAATTATTCCGTTCACCCGCCCACTCACGAGAACGAAAAGGAAACAGAAAAAGAAACTGTTAAGGAACAGGACGGATTAGCTGTTATTGAGCAGATTGTGGGTGCGGACGGCGAAATTATTTATGCGAGAGAAACAGCGGCCACTCCTGTGGTGGATCAGAAAACCAGCAATGAGATCAAAAGCATTCTCCATAATGTCGTCCGGTACGGAACAGGACGCTATGCCCTGAAGAACGTCCGCCTGGAGAGTAAGGATGATGAACGCAATGCCAAATTGCAGCAACTGGACCTTTCTCTGCCGCTCATGGGGAAAACCGGTACGGCAAATGATTTCCGTAATGCCGCTTTTCTCGGATACGTTCCGACCAAAACCGAACAGGAAGGAGCAGCGCTCCTTACGGAAGGCGGTTACACCGTGGGCGTATATACCGGCTTTGACGACAACGATCCCATGAAAAAAGACTCCACTCGTATCAGCGGTTCCCAAGGCGCCCTTCCGACCTGGAGCAAAATCGCCGAAGCCCTGTACTCTCTCGAAGGTGTTGCAGATCACTTGGATCCGGTTGATCTCGCGTTCGACGGCATCGCCCTGAAATATCCGGACACCGGTCAATATTTTTTCCCGGTACAGCATAAAAACGGAGGAATCAGAAGCGGAAAAAATGCCGGGGAACGAACCGTTATCACACCGAACAGCCCTGTTGTCCTGGGGCACGGGACTGTGGACAAAAACACCGGTTTTACACTAGAACGTCGATTCATCCCTTTCTGGCTCAATCAACAGCCATAATAAAAAGAAAAAGGGGGGGAAAGGAAAATATTTTTTTTCATCCCCACCCTGTTCAAAGAACTGGAATTATCAGTGTGCTGACCGGATCGTTACGTTTTTTTCTGTGCCGAGCAAAAAAGGAATTGTACAGACTCCCGTTTTCTGATAGCTTTCCCATGCGGTAACAGTCTTCATCGTCAGGAATCGGCAACCTCAGCCCTGCCTTTTCTCCCGCATTCCCGACAGAAAACAAGGTCGGCGACAGCTGGTAACAGAATCAAATTACAAAGAATAATTCGAGCTACAGCAGCTTAACCTATTACACACAAAAAAAGAAAATGTATATTTCGTCTATCTCCTTGAGTCTCAATCTCAAACTGCTGCGATTAGTGCTGCTGTCAGGAGTGGCGTCAGCATTTATTCTTTCCGGATGCACTGCCGTCAGACCGAGAGTACAACCGTACAGGGCAAGGCCGACAGCACCTGAAACATCGCCGGGACAGTCAATACCGCCGCCTCAGCGACAGGAACCTGCTCAGGTAAGGCAACAGCTCTATCAGCGTACGGCTCCTTACACACCGCAGATAAGACATCAAGATCTCCCTTCCGCTGAACAGCTCGCCTATAACAGGCAGGTATTACAGCCTGTACGCGCAACTGTACGCAGCAGAGTTTCATTTTATGCGCAGCGGGCAAAATCCTGGCAAGAGCTTGAACAGCAAAAATCCCGGTATCGTACGCCGGAGCAATCCAGAAAACTTATTTCCTGCCAAAGCAAGGTGACGGCCTTGCATGACGCATACACGGCATTGCAGATCCAACTCTTCAATGACCGTAATATCGCTGATTCCCGTAAAAAAGTTATTATGCCCCTGCAACACCTCCAGAACAGGGATTTTACCTATCTTGAAGGAGAGTGCCCGGCTTTATTCAAGCAATTATCGGCACAGCCTCAACAGATCATCCCCCCCGGGGGAATAACGAGTCCAATGACAATCCCCGGTAATAATGTTTTCCAGCCTGGGCGACCTGATTTCAATAAGCCTGATTTCAGTAACTATCCACAAAACCGGACTCGGTACGGGCAAGACATGAACAGCCGGTCGGCCGACCTGCTCGCCTTAACTGACCCGACACCGAATTACGAGGAAAGATACCAGCACGCCCGATCCTTACTTAAGCAAGGAAGAGAACAGGAAGCCCGGCGCATTTTCAATGACCTGCTGGCCAGTGTCCGTCAGACAGGCAACAGGACGCTCCAGATAAAAATATTGAAAAAAATATCAGAGCTTGAGTTTGCCCTGAGAAACTACCTTCCTGCAAGAATACTGTATGAAGAATTACAGCAGATGAATGCGCCGTTTGACAAACAGCATCTGGCCGCCTTACAATCAGTCGACTCCCAAAGGGAAAAGGTTGATGCTTACGCGGCCCTGCTGCTCAGTTCGATGACATCCGATCCTGAACAGGACGGGTTCACTGTTGCTCAGCAGGCCCGTACCTTTGTCCAGAACTTTCCCGGTTCGCCCCTTCGTTCCAATGCCGAGAATCTGGAAGTAAAGGCTGAACTGGAGGCTGAACAATGGTTCCAAGGGCTCCTGCGACAATTTGATCGCTTAGCGGCAAATCAACAGCGCAATGACGCGTTGGCCTTACTGGAAAAAGTGCCGCTTGATATACTCCCTCTTGATAAACAGGATATCGTACAAGAGAGAAAGAACTCTCTCACCATGCCGCCCCCTGTACAAGCCCCTGTGCAATCGTACCTTCCACAGTTCCCGACAGCAGCCCCTGATGTCTCCGTTACCGGAAATTCCCCGCAGGAAGTTCAGAATCAACTGAATACCGTTAACCGAGCTCAACCTGCCACGGTGACCGGAGATGCCCCGCAGGAAACTCAGAATCAACCGAATACTGTAAACCAAGCTCAACCTGCCACGGTGACCGGAAATGTCCCGCAGGAAGCTCAGAATCAACC
>MTKS01000059.1 GCA_004028495.1 Candidatus Electrothrix marina | reverse complement strand
TCGGAAAAATCTATTCCGGCATCAGCCAAGGCCTCTCCGGCGCAGTACACCCCGATGCAGCCCGCTCTGGTTCCCCGCTTATTGTCCTTTTTTTTACGATATTTGGCTTCCGGGAACTCGCAGATCCCGGCAGGATACGAATCCATATAACGCAAATCAATAGTGGAGATCCCGCTCCGGCCTGCAAGAACCTGCTCTCGAAAGTCCGCAAGAGTATTGGACCCTCCGGGTGCGGTCAGGCCCACTCCGGTTATTACTATGCGCTGCGCATCCGGCAAAGAAACATCACTCATCATTCTATTCCCCTATCAGACTGCGTACTATACCGGGAACCGCCAGCACGGCTTCCGGCAATTTATCTGCCATAGGACCACCGGCCTGCGCCATATCGGGCCTTCCGCCGCCTTTGCCTCCGACAAGGGCGGCCACCTCTTTCACCAGCTGTCCGGCCTTGATCCTGTTGGTCAGATCCTTGCTGACTAAGGCCAGCAGAGCAGCCTTACCGCCGAACTCACCGCCGAGGACAGCAACCCCGCTTGTCATTTTATCCCGGACCCTATCGCCGATATCCCGCAAGGTTTTCGGGGAATCCAGGGGAATCTGACCGCAGATTAGCTGAACTCCGTTGATCTCCACAGCTCCGGCCAAAAGGTCGTCAAGACCGCCCAGAGCCTTGGCCGCGTTCAGGGCAGCAATCTCTTTTTCCAGTTCTTTTTGCCGCTGCAACAGGGCACTCACCTTGGCCTGCGCATCGTCAAAAGAGCCGGAAAGGAGTTGCCCCAAGCCATCGGCCTGCTCAGCCAAATGCTGAAGCCAATCCACCGCTGCCTGCCCGGTCACCGCCTCGATACGACGCACGCCAGCGGCAATGCCGCTTTCCGAAATGATTTTAAACAGCCCGATATCACCGGTGGCCTCAGTGTGGGTACCACCACAGAGCTCCTTGGAGAAATCAGGAATACTGACAACTCGGACTTCATCACCGTATTTTTCCCCGAACAGGGCCGTTGCCCCGTCGGCAATGGCCGCCTCTTTGGAGAGGACAGTTGTTTCCACCGGCGTATTTCTCCGGATTTCCCGATTCACCAGCTGTTCAATGGCCCGAATTTCCTCCGGTGTAACCGGTGAAAAATGGGTAAAATCAAAACGAAGACGATCAGCCCGGACCAAGGAACCGGCCTGTTTGACATGATCTCCGAGGATCTCTTTCATAGCGGCCTGGAGAAGATGGGTGGCTGTATGATTGAGGGCTGTGGCAGTGCGTTGCTCGTCCACCTGCAAGCTGACCTGCTGCCCGCTTGTTATTGTTCCCTGGCTGACCGTACCTCTGTGCAGAACTAATCCTTCAGCTGCGGCTTTGGTTTCTTGAACAGTGAACTCTCCACCTTCCCAGCAGATAACACCGCAATCTCCGATCTGTCCACCGGATTCAGCATAAAACGGGGTCTGCGGACAATAAATCTGGAACTCAGCTCCTGCACCGGCTTCCTGTACCAAATTGCCCTGCGCATCAAGAATACCTTCCACTAAAGATTCGGCTGAGGTTGTGCTGTAGCCGAGGAACTCGGTTGTTTTTCCCTGCTCCAGCAGGGCAATCAGGCCCGCAGAAAAATGATCCACATCCTTGCCCTTCCAGGAACGCCTGGACTGGTCCCGCTGCCGCTGCATGGCTGCCTCAAAACCGGCATCATCCAGAGAGATCCCCTTTTCCAAGGCCACGTCACGGACTATGTCTTTGGGAAAACCGTAGGTATCGTAGAGCTTAAAGATGAAGTCGCCGTTGATAAGCGGCTTATCCTGCTTCTCTGCCAACAGACGAGCAATCTCCTCATCCAGCATGGCCAGACCATGATCCAAAGTCTCCCCGAAGCGGGTCTCCTCATTATCTGTCACCTTGTCCAGCAGCTCTCGCGAGTCAGCAAGATGAGGATAGGCGTCTTTCATCAAGTCGATTACCTGACGACAGATACCGCCGAAAAAGGCCCCTGTCAGCCCTAATGTTCTGCCGTAACGGATAGCCCGCCGCATGACGCGACGGAGGACATAGCCCCTTCCCTCGTTGGAGGGCAACACACCATCAGCTACCAAAAAGGCAGTGGCACGAGCGTGGTCGGCAATAACCCGCATGGCTGCATCATCAGCGGCATTATCATTATAGGCCTTACCGGAAAGTCGAACAACCGTATCAATGAGCGGAGTAAACAGATCGCAATCGAAATTATTATATTTCCCCTGAAGAACAGCGGCAACCCGCTCAACTCCCATTCCGGTATCAATGGAAGGCTTAGGCAGCGGGGTCATGGTGCCGTCGCTCTCACGGTAGAACTGCATGAAGACCAAATTCCACAGCTCAAGAAAGCGATCACAATCGCAGCCTACGGCGCAGTCGGGACGGTCGCATCCCTGTTCCGGGCCTTGGTCGATATGAATCTCGGAACAGGGGCCGCAGGGGCCGGTATCGCCCATAGCCCAGAAATTATCCGCCTCGCCGAGCCGAACAATCCGCCCCTTGGGCAGATCTTCAATCTGCTCCCAGAGTGCATAGGCCTCGTCATCTTCACGAAAGACAGAAACCCAAAGTTGTTCCGGGTTGATTCCCAATTCCTTGGTCAAAAACTCCCAAGCGTAATCAATGGCTTCTTTTTTAAAATAATCACCAAAGGAGAAATTACCGAGCATCTCGAAAAACGTATGATGACGGGCGGTATAGCCGACATTTTCCAAGTCATTATGCTTCCCTCCGGCGCGTACACAACGCTGGCAGGAAACCGCCCTTGTATATTCTCGGTGTTCTTCCCCCATGAATATGCGTTTAAACTGGAACATACCTGCATTAGTGAACAGAAGGGTCGGATCATCATGGGGGACAAGAGATGATGAATCAACAGCGGTATGTCCTTTACTTTTAAAATAGTCAAAAAATTTTAATCGTATTTCGTTGCCGGTCATTACGGTTTAATAAATCGTTTAAGGGGAAGGGGTAAAAAACTAGGATAGCAGCAGTCAGAATACCTGAAAATTTATTTCAGATTTTATTTCAGATAAGGAAGCATGGCTTTAAAGGCCGGCGTTCCGGCTTTTTGCAATAATTCATAAATAATCATCTCTGCCGGGGCCACGACCGCGCCGATATTCCGGAGGCGCTCTTTGCCGTAGGCATCATTTTCAGGGGTACGGGAAGAGACAGCATCCGCAACCACCCAAACATCATAACCGGCCCGCATGGCTCCTAGAGCGGTCTGATACACACAAATATGGCTCTCTACACCGCAGAGCAGAAGGGTATCAACCGTTGAGGGCAGCTTATCAAGCATGCACCTGACCCCGGCGTTATCCAACCCGTTAAATTCTGTTTTATCAATGCAGGGCCAATCCGCGAGCAGCGGGATAAGCTCTTTGACAATCGGACCGATCCCTTTCTTGTATTGGGTATTGACGATCACAGGGAAATCCAAGGCATCGGCAAGACGAATCATCAGTTCAATATTCCTGATCACCCGTCGCCCCTCATGGATATGAGCCATCAGCCTTTCCTGTGGGTCAATGACATAAAGACAGCATTGATTTGCCTGTAAACTTTTCCTGAAATTCATCGTGTTATTGTATGCTGATTTACTCTTCGTCTTCACCTTTTAGTGGGCATCAAAGGAATTTGCAACAGAAAATTACTCCCTGCCCGGAGCAGCGCAAACCCCATGCAAACAATATACTGTAAAAAAATATAATACAGCATTTTTTTGAAAAAAAATCACCTGAGAGAACAAAAACAAGAGGTGCATCCATGCCGTTACCTGGGATATCACCCGGATTGTAAGGCAGCAACAGGGGAAGAACAAGTAGAAAAAAAAAGCAAAGACCAAAGGCCTTTGCTTTATAAAGCAACAACGAGGAAGAAAAGGATCAGTTTATCCCTTCAGCTCCCTCTTCGTTCTTGATACGGTCCGGACGCGCGTACATGGTGGTGGAACCGGAGGACCAGAACATCAGTTCTCCCTTTTTCACCAAGCCATTAGCAATATTTTTTATTACACGGGGTTTGCTGTCAGGATCGCACTTGTAGAAATCCTTGACATACAGCTGCGGTTTAGGTGACTTGGTCGCCTTTTCAATCATAGCAGCTTCGATTTCTTCAACACTCATAACCATAATCTGTACCTCATTGGCTGAGTTTATAAGAACCCGACAATAAAAAATTTATGCCGGGTTTTTTTATGCTATACGCAGAATCTTACTTGGTGTAAGCGGCTGTAGCGTTGGTGTACTTGAACTGGGTGGATGTCCGCCATGTATCATAAGCCAGACGGTAATCGTCGATAGACTTATCGGTGAACGGAATCTCACATTTTTCAAAAAACTTCTCCCAACCGATACGCTCGGCCCACTCGCCGACCCGCTCGTACTTCCTGGCATCCTTCGCGTAAACCTCGACGATTTTGCGAACAGCCTCAACAGTCTCCGGCCAACGCGGCGGAGTGTTGGGCAGGAACGGGATAACCAGTTTGGAGAATTTCGGAGCGGACTTGGCATTGGACACCTTGCCGCCGACCAGAATAGCAATACCGTCACCTTCCGGATCAGCCAAGGGCATAGCCGGACACATGGTATAGCAGTTACCGCAGAACATACAACGCTCGGCGTTTACCTTAACGGTCTTGACTTCCTGACCGTTCACCTCGGCCTTGGCAGGCTTAACAGCACCCAGCGGACAGGCGGAAATAGCCAAAGGCAGCTCACACACACCGGTGATACGAGCATGGTCAATCATCGGCGGCTTACGATGCACACCGAGAATAGCGATATCGGAAGCATGAACAGCACCGCACATGTTCAGACAGCATGCCAGAGCAATACGTACCTGCGCAGGCAGGGTCATAGAACCGAAGTACTCGAACAGATCATCCATTACCGCTTTAACCGGACCTGAAGCATCGGTGGCCGGAGTATGGCAGTGAACCCAACCCTGGGTATGAACGATATTGGTTACACAGGCACCGGTACCGCCGACAGGCAGGTTGGTGTCGCGGCCCTTCAGGTCTTCAACCAGAGCATCGCATTTCTCTTTGGAGTCGGTCATGAACTCCACGTTGTTTCTGGTGGTGAAACGCAGGTACCCTTCGCAATACTTATCCGCGATGTCACACAGCTCACGAACGTACTCGATGGAAACCAGACGGGGAGAACCAACGCGTACAGTGTAGCACTTATCTCCGCTCTCACCTACATGCAGCAGGATACCGGGAGCCAGGATTTCATGGTAATCCCATTTTCCTTTATTAGCCGCGATAACCGGCGGCAGCATTTCCGTGTATGAACGAGGTCCCAGGTCGGTAATCCGACCTTCCATGGGATTAGCTGGATCGTAACCCATTGCACAATCTCCTTATATAGTTATATATTTCAAATTTTAAGCAAAATCGGTCAACGACTTACGCTGCATGCTTCCTGCGGAACTCTTCAACATCACGTTCAAATCCGCCTTCAACTTCTTCTTCCTTCCAGAAGACATAGGGGTTGGAACGCGGCTCTTTCACATGCTGCGGCATAGCGTCAATTTCCATAACCTTCAGGAAGGTGGGCAGGCCGATACGCTGCATGGTCTCACCGACACGCTCGCGGTTCTTACCGACTTCCATCCACCAGTCCCAAACCTGCTCGATCACGTCGATCAGATTCTCGTACTCATTGTCTTTGGAAACTTCGATAAAAGGAATAACCATGGTAGCGAACTGAGCACCGTCCAGAATCGGGGCCTTGGCACCGATGCAGATGGTTGCGCCTTTCTCTTTACCCGGTTTCAGAGCGCGGGGCATAACGTTGATGCAATGCATACAACGGGTACACTCGGAGTTGTCGATTTTCAGCTCATCGCCTTCCATCCACATGCACTCGGTGGGGCATATATCAAGGACTTCTTTCTTGATGTCGAATGCACCCCAGTCACGACCGGCATGAGCACCGCCGTTTGCCGGATAGTTTCCTGCCATGTACTCTTTCACACCGGCCTGATCAACCTGGATATCATCCTTCCAGGTACCGATTACAGCAAAGTCGGAACGGGCGATGGCGGCAACACAGTCGTTGGGACAACCGGAAAACTTAAATTTGAACTTATACGGGAACGCCGGGCGATGGATCTCATCCTGATAATGCATGGTCAGGTGATAGCAGACATCCTGAGCATCGTAGCAGGACCACTCACAGCGAGAATCACCCAGACAGCAGGAGGGCGTACGCAGGTTGGAACCGGAACCGCCGAGATCCTGATCCAGATCATGGGTCAGATCCCAGAACAGGGGCTCCAGATTTTCGGTACGGGTACCGAGCAGGATCATGTCACCGGTGGAACCGTGCATATTGGTCATACCTGATCCGTACTTATCCCACAGATCCATCAGAGAACGCAGGTTCTTGGTAGAGTAGTACAGGCCTGAAGGCTGCGCAATACGAACTGTGTGAAAATGCTCAACACCCGGAAACTGCTTGGGAACGTCGGAGTAACGACCGACGATACCGCCGCCGTATCCAAAAACACCAACGATGCCGCCATGCTTCCAATGTGTAATTCTGTCTTTAAACGAAAGCTCCAGCTGGCCGAGAATATCCCAGCATTCCGGGTGGGTCTCTGCCTGGCGCTTCATGTCGGTAACGAAACTCGGCCACGGGCCTTTTTCCAGTTCGTCCAACAAAGGCGTATCATGCTTTGCCATCGGTGTTCCTCCTCGATAATGTTATAAAAAATTAAGGTAAACGTAAAAAACGTACAAACTTACTGAAAATCCAACAGGTATGCAGGTGTTTTTCAGGAAAACAACAACGCTTTACCTTATTGATTACTTATTAGCAGGCGAACTTAAACAGATGGATTGAATTTGTCAACAAAAAAAGCGTAAAAACTGTTGGCAAGTCCGCTGACAAAGTGCTTTTGCCTCCACCGGCAGTCCTCTTTTCCGCATGAGATAATGTGGTGTTCTCTTGACGTCGGGAGCAAAAAACGCTCATTACATTTTTTTGTCCTCTCAAGAGCAAATAAGAGCGGTTATCTTAGAAAAATAACTTGTCACTCTGCTGCCTGCCTATGAAAGGCAACTACTTCTTCGTAGGTACACCCTGTGCCGCCGAAGATATCCAGCGCGCTGCCCACGGTTGCATCCAGCCTGGATTTCCCGGCCCTGTAAATAATTTTTAAATCGTCCATGTCGGTGACCCCGCCTGCATAGGTGACAGGCCTGCTTACCCCTGCCGCTGCCAAGAGTCCAATCAACCGCTCATCAACGCCCATGCATTTTCCCTCCACGTCGACAGCATGGATCAGAAACTCATCGCAGCTCTTCTCCAGCTCCTTCAGCCTTTTTCCGTTGATCTTCAAATCAGTAAATTTCTGCCAGCGATCGGTAACCACGTAATAGCCGTCATCTTTCCAGCGGCAGCTCAGATCAAGCACCAATCGCTCTTTACCGATGAGCCGACACAACCTGTCCAACCGTTCCGCATCCAGTTGTCCATCATGAAAGACATAGGAGGTGACGATAACGTGGGAAGCCCCTCGTTCCAGCCAGATCTCAGCATTTTCCGCAGTTATGCCGCCGCCGATTTGCAGCCCTCCGGGCCAGCCCTGCAGAGCCTCTGTTGCCGCCTCTTCGTTGCCGGGCCCCAGCATGATCACATGCCCTCCAAGGAGATTATCCTCACGGTACATCCGGGCGTAATGGGAAGACGAAAATTGAGAGGAAAAATTGGTTCGCAGGGTTGCGGAATCGCTGTCGCTCAGGGTGGAGCCGACAATCTGTTTCACCTTGCCGTTATGCAGGTCAATACAAGGACGGAAGCGCATTTTTTTATTTTTAAGATAAGATGTTATCTGGCTCCAAAGCTCCAGCTTGGGAACTGCTTTTTCTGAAGCCGGAGCTTCTGTATTCAAGATGCCCAAGCAGAGCTTGG
>MTKS01000058.1 GCA_004028495.1 Candidatus Electrothrix marina | reverse complement strand
GGGAGAAAAAAGAAAAAACCACCCTGTTACGGAGTGGTTCCTTGATTATTTATTCAGAAAAAAAGAGCCGGGCTGATCAGGCATTACCTCTGGGGAAAAAGTGGACAACACCGTCGATCTCCGAGGTATCGCAGATGTCACCGAGTTCCATATCCAGATCAAAGAGATCTTCTGCCCCGTCCATCGCCATAGACAGAGAAGGTCCGTCAGGCAGATGATAAACTAAGGTCTCCACCTTGCTGTAGTCAATCGGAGTCGAGAATATTTTCTTCATATAATTAGTTATGTTGTGATCTGATAGCAACGGGGTCGGTAACACCTGAGGGATGAACCGCCCGTCCTCTGACTTTGTATCTAAATAAATTATAGTTTCTTTTGGGAAAAAAGCAAGGCGCCGCTTTCATTCACGGGGGAAACAACAGGACATACTTCCGGTCGAGTACCGGGCCGCAGGAAAGGGCGGGAAGGAATTTGAACGGGTATCAAGGGAAATAGGCGGAAAAGGTAAGTTTCGTTTGACAACATACTTTCCGATGATAATATGTATAACCTTTCGATGAATGCTTGAAAATAAATATTTTTGAAAATATATAATAACGAGGAGCAGAATGAGCGATACAAAAGGCGCTGATACGGATAATACATTTACTCAGGGGACTAATAGAAATCCGTCCAATATCATGCCTGAAAAATTAACCTTGGACTCACCGTTGCAGTTTGAATGCCATCCGGGGGTCAGCTGTTTTACAGCATGCTGCCATCATATACAGATTGTCCTGACGCCGTACGACATTTTGATTTTGCGGAAAAGGCTGAATATTTCCGCCCATGAATTTATTGTTCAATATACGGAGCCGACGTACCTGGAAAAAACCGATATGCCCGGTGTACAGATAAAGCTGACCGAGGAAAAGAATGCCTGCCCTTTTGTTACCCCGGAAGGCTGCACTGTGTATGAGGATCGGCCCACATCCTGCCGTTATTATCCGGTGGGCATGGCTGATTTTCATGAAGGCGGCAAGGAAGGCGTCAAAGAAGAGAAGTTTTTCTTTTTGGTTAAGGAACCCCATTGTAAGGGTTTTGATGAACCGAAACAGTGGACTGTCGGCGAGTGGCGGGAAGATCAGGGGGTTGCTCTTCGCGATGAAATGAATAAGGAATGGCTTCGTCTGGTTATGCGGCGTAAGTCCTTTGGACATCAGGCCAATCTTTCTGAAGCGGCCCAGAGGATGTTCTTTATGGCCTCGACGGATTTGGATCATTTCCGCCGCTTTATTTTCGAAAGTTCCTTTCTTGACACCTATGACGTTGATCAGGAGACAGTTGAAAAAATCAAGGAAGACGATGTCGCCCTGATGCTTTTTTCTTTTCAGTATCTGGCCAATACCCTCTTCGGGGCTGAGGGTATGAAACTCAGACAGGAGAAACTCAAGGAAAAGGTTGAGGAACTCAAGCAGCGCCAGGGTGATTCTCTGCGTCAGGTTGAAGAAGAGTACAAGCAGCTCAAGGCTGAGCGTGAACGCCTCAAGCAGGAAGAAGAGGAAGCTCGGAAAAAGGGCTGAGCCTTTTTTAAAAAAAGACGCTTTGAGAAGAAAAAAGGGAGGGCCGAGAGGCTCTCCCTTTTTTTATTTCATCGGAGAAAACCACCCCCGGATGGGGTGGTTTGTTTATTGGGATCTCGATACCTCTTCTCTCCTGATACGAAGGCAGGAGGCCAGCACCGAGTCGATAAGAAGCTGGACAAAATGAAAGAGCAGGCAGACGATTACCGCATTACCCGTGTCCTGGTGTAATCCGGCAAGCACAGCCAGGCTGATCGGTAGGGTCTTTTGCGAGGCAACAAAGAGCAGGGCCTTACTGTCGTTGGGATTGAGTTTGAGTAGTTTCCCGGCCTGGTTATTCATGGCGAGGAGAAGAAGATGAACCAGGGAAACAGAAAACAAGACGGCAAGGTATTGCCCTGAGCTGGTACGGAAAAATTCCTGTCGGGAAACCGCCAGCGAGATGTAGACTGCCAGAATCACGCAGCTGGAATTGACATAGCTCCAGTTCGGCGAGACCCATTGTTTTTTCAGCATGGTCCTGATGATTTTTCCGAGAACAAAGGGGAACAGAACCAGCAGCAGCATCTTGGTGAACAGGCCCCATTGATCGATTGCAACCGGTCCACTTGCCTTGAGGCAGAGATGGAGGACTGTAGGCAGGGTTAGGATGCCGGTGAGATTGAGGCTGATGGTCAGCATCAGGGCCAGTACCGTGTTGCCCCCGCTTACGCCGGTAATTACAATCCCGGAAGACAGGGTGGGGGGAACTGCGCAGATGATGAGCAGCCCTGTAAGGAGAGAAGAGGACAGGGTAAGTAAGTTGCCGATGGCAAGACCCAACAAGGGAGCCAGAAGCAGGGAAACAGCTGCTGCGGTCAGAAAAACATGGAGAAGTCCCTTATTCAGAGGGATCCCGGCTGCGCCTGTTTGGTATCCACTGACTAAAAAAATAATGAGAATGGTGAGCGTAATGCCGTTGTGGCCCGCCAGGATAACACCTGCCTGCGGCAGGGTAAGGGCGAAAATTGCTGCGAGAATGAGGCCTGCGGGGAGGAAGTATTGTCGCATGAGGCTGAAAGGTTTGTGCGTTCTGATCAGGGCGGAATATTATCGCCTTCAGACGGTAGAGATGTGTATGGATTATTAAGCCCATGTTGAAATGGAGGAATGACAGCTGCCGGAGTAAATCCGAACGGGAAATTGGAGATTGTGCTGTTTATGCCTATAGAAAGCGATAGAGCGATCACCTTGGAATTATTTATCAAGATCCGCCGGAGTCCCGTAACGCTTCTCCAGCCTGTCTTCCGGTCTATTGTAATAATGCTCATTTTCTGTATGACTCGCTCCGTCCTGACTGAAGTAGCGGTTAATCCGTCCCGGCATTTCTGTCACCGGTTCACTCATTGCCAGCTCGTATCCTATGGAAAACGCGAGGACAACAATCAGGGTGAGGACTGATTTCTTTTTTCTGTACTCACTGGGCAGGAGGACAAGACCGACCAGGACAGCAATCATAATCCACAAATGATACTCTGCTAACAGTTCCATACTCTTCTCCTTTTTAATCGTGCTTTCTCGGATCGACCTGTTCGGCAGGAAGCCGGAGAAAAAAATATCCAACATGAAAAAACGACAAACAAACATTACAACTTTTTTTGATAAAAATAACGAAAATATTTATGAAAGGCAATTTCAGTTTCAGGGTAACAGTAAAATGATTGTCCGGGTTTACCATGCAGTTCACAAGGGATCTGATATCCGCCCGTTCCTTGGAAAAATTTGCGAAAAGATGAGCCTTGGCCCGTATTTTCTCTCCTGTACAATCATCAAGTAATTTGCTATAGATAAGATAATGATAAGGTGATGAAGAGGAATGTAAAGCTTCTGCAGGATTGCAGATGATGAAATATCATCTGCAAAGCCGACCTGATATATATTCTTGAAATGTTCTCGGCTGTATTGTTGATTATTTTTTATGTGTGTTGAACTCCATACCCACTCTGTTTACTCCGACGGCACAGCCACCCCTGCCGAGCTGATTCAAATGGCTGCGGACCGCAGGATCCAAGGGTTCGCCCTGACAGATCACGATACTGTCGAGGGCGTGCAGGAAGCAATTCGTCACGGACGGGAACTCGGCATACCGGTTGTCAGCGGTATCGAGATCAGCGCCGCTCATCGTCAGTATTCACTGCATATTCTGGGCTACGGTATTGATCCGAAGAATCAGGAGCTTCTCGACTGGTTGGCCCGCCTGCAACAGGGACGGATCGAGCGCAACAGGAACATTCTGGAAAAACTGGCCGTCATGGGTATTTCCATTACTGCTCAGGAGCTGCAACAGGTTTCCGGCTGCGGTCAGGCAGGTCGGCCCCATATTGCCCGATTGCTGAAAGACAAGGGTTATGTAACCAATATCCAACAGGCCTTCAAACATTATCTGGGGCGGAACAAACCTGCCTGGTGCAGCCGTTACACCTCCCGAGCCTCCGAGGCCGTTGCAATTCTTCATCAGGCCGGAGGAATAGCCGTGCTTGCCCATCCCGGAATCATAGACAGGAGTATGAAGGAGCTGCCCATGCTTATCCGGGAGCTGGTGGAAAGGGGCCTTGACGGAGTTGAGGTATTCTATCCCGCTCACAGCAGAAAGATGAAAAAACGTTTACAGATTCTCGCGGAAAAATATAATTTGCTCTGTACCGGGGGCAGCGATTACCATGGCGACCATCACGGCAGGTTGTTTGCCGGAGAATCCGGTGCTATCTGTCCGCCGGATTCAATAATGGTTGAACTCCTTGAGCGATTGCAATATGTTCAGCAATGAGAGAACGCCGGAGAAGAACATCCTGCACCCGAAAAAGAAGAGATTAAGACGAGAAGGGGAACCTGTTCTCCTTCCCTAACCCACATTTCAGAGCTATTATGCACACTATTTTAGTAGTTGATGACGAACCGAATTATCTGATTGTCCTTTCCGAACTGTTACGTGATGAAGGGTATGAAGTCTTTACTGCGGACAGCGGCCAGACAGGACTGAGAATGGCCAGGGAAAACGACCTGGATCTGGTTATAAGCGATATGAAAATGCCGGGCATGGACGGTATCGCTCTGCTGAGCAAATTGAAAGAATTCAATCAGCGGCTGCCGGTCATCCTGATCACCGCCTATGCCGAGGTCGGTAAAGCGGTTGAGGCCATGCATCTCGGTGCCTTCACCTATCTGGCCAAACCCTTTTCCAATGAGGAACTGCTGGCATCGGCCCGCAAAGCGGTAGAACATTACGGCATGGTGCGGGAGATTAAACGCCTGCGCAGTGAAGCCTCGTTTACATCCGGTTTCGGCGGCATGATCGGGAAAAATCCCAATATGCTGGTTGTCTATCGTTTGATTGAAAAGGTGGCTCCCACGCCCTCCTCTGTTCTGGTCACCGGTGAATCCGGGACCGGCAAGGAGCTGGTGGCACGGGCTGTTCATAATCTGAGCGAGCGCAGGGATGCACCCTTTATCTCGGTCAACTGTGCAGCCCTTTCCGAGCATCTGCTGGAGAGCGAGTTGTTCGGTCATGAAAAAGGGGCCTTTACCGATGCATCCGCAATGCGCAAGGGGCGCTTTGAGCTGGCCGACTCAGGCACGCTCTTTCTTGATGAGATCGGGGAAATGACCCCGGCCCTGCAGGCCAAGCTGCTGCGGGTACTCCAGGAACGCTCTTTTGAACGGGTAGGGGGCAATACCACTATTTCCATTGATGTCCGCATTCTCGCGGCAACCAATAAAGACCTGAAAGACGAGGTGGAGAAGGGAAAATTCCGAAACGACCTCTTTTATCGCCTCAATGTTATCCATATCCACATGCCGCCCTTGCGGGAACGACTTGATGATATCCCGGCTCTCGTTCATTTCTTTCTCAAGAAAAACGGAGAGCGGCTCGGACGGGAAAAGAACGAGATCTCGCCGGAGGCCATGCGTCTGCTTGTCAGCCTGCCCTGGGAGGGAAATATCCGGGAGCTGGAAAACACCATTGAGCGGGCTGCTATTCTCTGTAATGAAGGCCGCATCGAGGCTGAGGATGTCCAGCCGGACACCAGCCAGATGCCCGGTATCCAGGAATGGAGTTCCGGCCTTGAACTGGGCCAGTTTATTCCCGAGGGCCTCAGTCTTTCCGAGGTGTTGAGCGGTATTGAAGAGAAATTGGTCCGTCAGGCATTGGAAGAGGCGAATAACATCCAGGCCAGAGCGGCTGAAAAGCTCGGTATTACCAAGAGCCTGCTGCAATACAAGATGAAAAAATATAATTTGCAGCGAAAAAAGAAATAAATCCAAATGCTCCGAACCGCCCTGAACACCCCTGATGAATTCACAGTCACCTTTGAACTTGTGCCACGTCAGGGGTTTGATCGTAAACAGGTCGATCCGCTGCTGGATTTTGCTCAACAGGCAAAAGAGGACGGCAGGATCAAGGCGCTTTCTATTACGGACAATCCCGGAGGGAATGCGGCATTGGCACCGGTGGCTATCGGTACAGAGCTTGTCAGGATAGGTATAGAGCCCCTTATCCATTTTTCCCTCAAGGATAAAAACCGTAATCAGATCGGCAGTCATATCTACCTTTATCAACGCCTGCGTCTCCGCTCTCTGCTTGTTATGGGCGGTGATTTTCCGAATCCCGGCTATTATGGACGGGGTAAGCCGGTTTATGATCTGGACTCAATCCAGGTTCTCCGGCTTCTTAAGGATATGGAGAACGGGCGTTACCCGGACAGAACCGGCACGCGGCAGAAGCAGTATCCCGCACCCGATATTCTGAAGGGCTGTGTGGTCTCGCCGTTCAAGGCCACTGAAGCCGAACAGGTCTGGCAGTATGTCAAACTGCTTCATAAAATACGAGCAGGAGCTGATTTCGTTGTCACCCAGGTAGGCTTTGATGTCCGTAAATTCGAGGAGCTGACCGAATTTCTTGATGAGCAGGGAATCAAGATTCCCTTGCTTGCCAATGTCTTTATTCCCACCTTACCTTTGGCCCGCGCCCTTTCCGTCGGAAAGATTCCCGGTATTCTGTTATCTGAAAAGCTGGCGGAGCGGATGGAGGCCGAGGCCGCAGCCGGTGCGGATAATGCCCGCTTGGACAGGGCTGCGCTGATGGTGAGCTGTTTAAAAAAATGCGGCTATCGAGGGGTCCATCTCGGCGGGGTCAATCTCCTGTTTCAGGATATCGCCTATGTGCTGGACAGGGTGGAACAGCTGGACAGAGAAGGACTCCCGGATAATGCGGACTATGATTTCCCGGTACCCGGAACTTGGTATTATTTTCAGCATCGCCTGTCGGACAACAAGGAGAAAAAGGCTGTTGAGCCTCTCGCCCCGGGTACTGTTCTCGGTACGACTTGGATGCACAAGCTGGGTCATACCCTCTTTTTTACAGATCAATATGTCACCGGCAGGCTCTTTGCCCGCTTCTGCCTGTTCTGCGCCAAGGGCCGGTATCGGTTCAATTTTCTGCTCCGGCTTGAGAAAACCATTAAACGCCAGATGTACGATTGCCAAATGTGCGGGGAATGCACCCTGTCTCACTCCGCTTTTCTCTGTCCGCAATGGCATTGCCCGAAGCGGCTGGTCAACGGTCCCTGCGGCGGCAGTAATCAGGGGCGATGTGAGGTTCATCCTGATCGTCTCTGCTTTTGGGTTCGGGTGTATAACCGTCTGGATAACCGGACTACGCTGGCGTCTCTTGTTGGCCTTCCTCATCTGCCGCCGAAAGATTGGCACCGGGAAAAAACTTCATCCTGGGTGAACTTTTTTTCTGATCAACTGAATCAACTGAAAGAGCAGGATGAATAGCTTCCTTTCTGGCTCATGAATCAAAAAAGAGTATGGCCGCAAAGGGAACCCGAACTACCCACCTAAAAAAATCATGCGCATTCTTTATATGAGCCTGCGGGCCTATTATGCGGAGGTGCTGCTGACCAATCTTCAGGTCAATTTCTTCATGAATAATGCGCTCTATCTCGTGCGACGCTTTGGACTGCGCACCCTGTTCCGCCTAGCAGCCGGGGGATTTCGGCTAACGTTGCGTGATGGGGCCGAACACGTAGGGGCACGGTTACTTCCAGTCCCTGGGTTTCCTCATGGCCTATTCTCCTCTTACTTCTCCCCCTGCAACAAGCCCAGCAACTCCTTGGCAGAAACCTTACCCGCAGAATCCGTGCCTTCCAGTAGGCTGTCTGCCAGATCTCGCTTTTCCTTATGCAGGGCCACAATCTGCTCCTCAATCGAGTCCTTAACCACCAGTCGATAGACCGTGACCGGGCGTTCCTGACCAATCCGATGGGCCCGATCCGAGGCCTGATCCTCCACAGCCGGATTCCACCACGGGTCCATATGGATGACATAATCTGCCGCAGTCAGGTTGAGCC
>MTKS01000057.1 GCA_004028495.1 Candidatus Electrothrix marina | reverse complement strand
AAAAGGATAAATTCCGCTGCCTGAGATAGAGCTTGACAGCCTCTGTTATTAGCTCGGCTGAATCCTATATTTTCTTCAAGAATAACCCTGATGCCGGATCTCATCCTGTAGGCATCCAGATATGAAACATCCTTGGATCCTGAATCTACCAAGACGATATCAGCTTGGATCGTTTGCCGGCTGAGGGCATCCAAACAACGAGGAAGAACATCCTGAGAATTATGGGTGACAATGATGACGGCAAGTTCAGCCATAGATGGAGCTAGGTGTGAAAATGAAAGCTGCTCTCAGGCACACTATTGCTTTTGGATTACGCAAAAATTATTCATGCCTAACTGGAAATGTCTGTGATGAATAATCCCCAAAGTATCAACTTGTTGAACAATATCCCTCAATTCCTCAAGGTCATAATATTTTTTATGGTCTTCAATCTCAGCGCGGTTAACAATGCCCAACTTAAAAGAAAGAAATTCAAGCACAGGTTTTGCTTTTTTTCCGGGTACGGTCAGGATTAATTTTCCGCCCGGCTTAATTACTCTCGCTATTTCTCGTGTGATTTCTAATGGATGATCGAGATGTTCGAGTACTGCAAGCATCGTCGCCGTATCAAACGTGTTGTCTTTAAAGGGCAATTTTTTATCCAACCGGGTCTGGACGGTGGTAATCTTAGCAGATGTTTTTTCAGGAACCTTGAAATCAATGCCGGTCCCGCTCCCGATATAGGGTTCAACAGCGGACAAAAAGGCATGATTGAAACCACATCCCACATCAAGAAGTGCACATTCCGGTTTCTTTTTGATCTCGTTAAGCACCCTTCTGATTCTCATCTTTCGGAGAATAGGCTCCATGAAAGGTTCCTGCTTTATCCTGTCCCTGTTGAAAACGATTTTTTCATAGCCGAAATAGTTAATTAAAATTGCCGCGACAACTCCGATGGTCAAATTAGGGATATAATGAAGACCGAGGAAATTCAAAAAATAAAAACTGCCGATTCTTGTGAGAATACTCACACTGGTAACAAGATGAAATTCAAAGAGACTTTTTACAACTTCATTGATTGAAGTGAATTTGACATGCCATGTGAGTGTTGAGTGCAGGAAAAAGGCTATGAGCAACGCCCCTTCAATACTCAGTATATTTGCTACATTGAGTTCATACGCAGTGCATAAATTTGCTCCGCGAACCAAGAGTACCATAAAGATGAACTGGAACAAGGCAACAATGGAACCATGCGTGAAGTACTTAATTATTTTTGCGGTTGTTGTTGAATTATACTTCCAAATACACCATGCAGCCCGAAAAGCATCTTTGATGCCGATTTTTTTACCTTCACTATAGGTACGCCCGGAATAGGAAATCCCGACTTCATAGACGGCAAGTTCTTGATCCTGTACTAATCGGGCTATTTTTGCCGTCATCTCCGGCTCAATACCAAAACGATTTTCCTCTAATTTTATCCGGTCAAGAACATCTTTTTTGAAAACCTTATAGCAGGTTTCCATATCGGTCAAATTCAGATTGGAGCATGTATTCGACAGGAGTGTCAAAAAACGATTACCGACCATATGCCAAAAATAAAGAACTCGGTGAGCATCGGAGCCGATAAATCGTGATCCATAGACCACATCAGCCCTGCCGTCCAATATAGGCTTTAATAACTTCGGGTATTCCGCCGGATCATATTCCAAATCCGCATCCTGAATCAGAACAATATCTCCTGTTGCTTTGGCAAAACCGGAACGTAATGCTGCTCCTTTTCCTTGATTTTTCTTATGAAAAATTTTCACAACCCCTTCGTCCGGCAGTTGTTCTATAAGTTTCTGCGTTCCATCGGTTGAGGCGTCATCAACTATAATAATTTCCTTAGCCAGAGGAAGATCAATTGCCAGAACAGCATCTATCACCCTGTTGAGTGTTTTTTCCTCATTATATATAGGAATAATAACAGACAGCTTGTAATATTTTTCTGAGTCCATAATCAATTGCAACCCCTTCTTTTCTCCTCATTTATCCTGAAGAAAACAAAAATTGTGCTCAGCTGAAAGAAAAACCAAATTAAACTGATAAAATAGATCGGAATCATAAATCGATCACCTTGCCAGAAAGTTATCTGGAATTGATAGAATAAAAAAAACATGTGGAGAACAATACGATAATTACAGGAAATAAAATATTTTTTTTATTCCAAATGTACCAGTTTTTTTTTTAATATATTATTCATTTTTCAGCTATTTTCTGCAAAAGAAAACAAGGTAGAGTTTCAGCAACCAATTATTCTTCCCTTCCGCCCGACGTCTACGCATAATGGACTCCAAAACCACTTTTTCCGCCAGAGATAAGCAAACAGCAAATTCCCCAATATTCAGCAAATCATATTTACTGAGTTCCTTGCGTTTTTTTCTCATTTTCCTGCTGCTGACCACAGCCTGGCCAATCCCTTGCAGATAGGCAGGGATCTGCCCTTTTTTCACGACAAAAAGAAGCCAGAAAAATTGGTAGATCAAAATAACCGGCAAAAATCGAAAGAACAGGCGGGCCGGATAGTTTTTTAACAGCACATAGAACGAATTACGGGTAGAGAGCCTGATCGTAAAAGGGTTGATTTTGGAACCGCTGGATGCACTGCCGATATGATACACCTTGGCTGTCGGTACGTAATAACCTCTTCTGCCGGAGTGATTGATACGCAGATTCAGATCAACATCTTCAAGATAGGCAAAAAAATCTTCATCAAACAGACCTATCTGATCAAACAGCGAGCGACGGTACAATACGGCTCCGGCACAGGCACCAAAAATCGGGCCGGGTTGATTATACACAGGATTATCCTGTTCCATTGTTCCTAAGCGATACCCTGCCCCGCCGCGTAGATATCCGTCCCCTGCCCCGTCCAATACTGTGCGGTCATGGAAACTGAGCATTTTGGGCGAAAAAAAATCAAATTCTTTTTGTTCTTCTGCCACCTGCACTAGGTGAGACAGGCAGGCCGAGTCCAACTCTGTATCATTATTCAGCAAAAAAACAAAAGGAGCAGTGCTGCTCAGAATACCCTGATTTACTGCCGCACTGAAACCCCTGTTTTCCGGCAGCGCGATGACTCGCACCTGCGGATGATTCTCGCGTAAATATTCCAGAGAGCCATCATGAGACCCATTATCAACAACAGTGATTTGCAGGGAAATGAAGTTCTGTTGTTCTATCGAGGTTAAACAGACGGGAAGAAAACGCAGACCATTCCAGTTCGGAATAATAAGATTGACCGCCGGGGCTTGATCATTATTCATCAACCGGCGTTTTCTTCCTGCTCTTGTTGACCAATGACCCTGCGCACCACATAAATCGGCTTTTTTTGCGATTCATGGTAGGTTCTAACCTGAAGCTCTCCAAGCAATCCCATATAGATAAACTGCATTCCCATAAGGATAAGCAGGATAGCCAGAAGGAGGAGAGGTCTATTGTCCATGGGGACGTCAAAAAACATCCGCTGAACAGTCATGATCAGGGCGATAAGAAATCCTGAACCGCCACTGGCAAGGCCGAGCATGCCGAAAATCTGAATAGGTCGAGTTGCATAACTGAGCAGGAATTTGACGGTCATCAGGTCGAGAACAACGCGGAGAGTTCTCGAAATACCGTACTTTGAGGTGCCGAAACGCCTGGGACGGTGATTTGCCTTAATTTCGGTAATTTTACCGCCCACACCGCTGGCAATGGCAGGAATAAAGCGGTGCATTTCTCCGTAGAGCCGGATACCTTGGGTGATCTCTTTTCTGAAAGTCTTCAGAGTACATCCGTAGTCGTGAAGATGAACGCCCGTCACCACCGAGATAATCTTATTCGCGATCATCGAAGGCAAGCGGCGATTAAGAAAAGGATCCTGACGATCATGGCGCCAGCCGCTGACCAGCTCATAGCCCTCTTCCATTTTTTCCAAAAACATAGGAATATCATAGGGATCGTTCTGCATATCTCCGTCCATAGTGACGATGACATCTCCGGTGGCGTAATCAAAACCGGCAGACATGGCAGCAGTCTGACCAAAATTGCGACGGAAGGAAACTACGACGACGTTTTCATCCTGCTGTTGTATTTTTTCCAGCAGGGATAAGCTTGCGTCGCTTGAACCGTCATCTATAAAGAGGATCTCGTGCTCATGCTCTATGGTTTTGAGAACATCTTTTAGCTCGTCGTAGAGGAGGTTGATGTTTTCTTCTTCGTTATAAACGGGTATAACAACAGATAATTTCACGTTTTGTTTCCTTAGCTCAAGGATGGTTAATTAAGTAAATATCCGGCCAGTTATCATTACCGGTATGAAAACTCAGGCGGGCTGTATTGCCCATAGGCGAACCAATGGGCCAGAGAAAAATTTCATAATCTGCTCTATCATGCTCATGACCTCCTGTGCTTGCCCCGAAGACCAGCATGTCGCCTGTATTTGAAATCTTCGGAAAATATTCATGACTGAATGCACCAAGGAGCATCGAACCAAAGTTTTTTCTCCAGGGTTTTTGGTTCAACCATAAAAAAGGCGTTGCCGCCCGTCGAGTGATTTGTCTTTATTGATAATAAAAGTCCCTCGTGCTCCGCCCCGAAGCGTCACAGCCAAGGCTTGCTTGCTATCACTCCAAGCAGGAGTCTCAAGTTGAATCGAAACATTCAATGAATGATTCTCCCCTGTTTCAAATACCACAATTTCTTTTTGATTGGCAAGGGTATATTCCACAAACTGGTTTGCCTGGCGGACAAAATACACCTTTTCTCCGTCAGCAGACCAGGTAGGCGTATTTGCATTTTCTGCTAATAACCGGGTCGTACCGGTTTAGGATCCGGGGGTCCCAGGCGAATTTATTTCTCCGGGACACCCAAGATTCGACTGCTTATGCAGAATTAAAAGCAGAGTAAGAAATCTGGTCTGCAAAGGCACTAAAATAAAAAAAGAAAGTTGCCCACTATGATATCCTGGCACTTGGACAAGGGTGAGCCTTTTCCTGTTATTGCATTATGTATTTTCTTCATCATTCAGAAAAGTTGAAACAGACATTGCAAGCGAGCTGACATAAATAAAAAAAACGATAACATCTTTTGCCCGAGCTGACAACGAGACTTATGAGGCTCAATGGGAGGTCATACTTTCCTTCCGGAAAAAATCTTTTTGTTTTGAAGGGGAGTATAATTTCGCTTATTATAGAAAAAATTGCCAGTTTATTGCCGCATTCAGCGTCGACATATTAATGACATGTTACCGTTTTTTAGCAATAAACATTCACAAAAGGAGACAGGGGCATGAAGAAAAATCTGTTTTTGGTCACACTGATATGCCCTCAAAGGAGGCTGGAAAAAATGGTTCCGTCAGAAAGATAAGACGGCGTATCCGGTAGAAGAAAAATAAAGCTATTCCATCCGGTTTTCAAGCCTTGTTTTGGGAGCCGATTTTTTCGAGGTGATTGATGAACAGCCTGCTGGCTAAAATATGGCAAAATCTTCATGGATCCATGCAGTGGTATATTCTGTGGTTCTTGCACTGCAAGATGAATGTCTGTGTTTCCGGAGTTGTGTTTAATGATCAGGGCGAGATCCTGCTTTTACGGCATCGATATTGGGAAGAAGGGTCATGGGGACTTCCCAGCGGTTTTGCAGTCCGCCGGGAAGAACTCAGCGACACCTTGGTACGGGAGGTAAAGGAAGAAACCAATTTTGATATCGAAGTGACCCGCTTTCTCCGTTTTGACAGCGGCTATAAAATGCGGGTCGAAGTCAGCATGGTGGCAACATTACGAGGTGGTGAGCTTCAGGTGGATCCGCATGAAATCCTGGAAGCAAAGTTTTTCCCGACAAATTTTCTTCCAGATGGTCTCATAGATAAACATCGCGAGATCGTCGAGCTGACGCTGACAACACAGGGCTGTGCCCAGCTTGATCATCTGACACGGGGCAGAAGCAGGCATTGCAACCCGGCCTGTCGTCGGTCTGCATGAAAGCTCCTGCCCATCATGTCGATCAAGCTACATCTTCTCAGGTGCGACTAATCCAACCAGATCCAGCCCATTAGCCAGCACAGCCTTGATGCCCTGGCAAAGACAGAGCCGTGCAGCAGTGAGCTGCTGATCTTCAGTCACCACCTTATGCTTATTATAAAAGGAGTGGAAATTTCCGGCTAATTCCATAAGAAAGAAGATGATCCGATGCGGAGCCAGATCAGTGGCCGCATCAGCAACCAAGGCCGGGTAGGAGGCCAAGGTCTTGAGCAGCTGATATTCTTCCTCCTCCTGCAAGGGGGAAAGATCGGTTTCGGCCAGCACCGGCAGAGCGACACCTTTTTCCGTTGCCATCCGTTCAATGGAGCAGAGTCGGGCATGGGCGTACTGGACATAGTAGACCGGGTTTTCCTGACTCTGGGCTGTGGCCAGTTCCAGATCAAACTCCAGCTGGGAATCCGGCTTGCGCATCAGGAAAAAGAAGCGGAGCGCATCAACGCCCACCTCATCCACCAGCTCATCCACCGTGACAAAGGTGGCTTTACGGGTGGACATCTTGACCTGTTTGCCGTCTCGCAACAGGGTGACAAATTGATGCAGAACAACTTGGATTTTGGACTTATCAAGGCCCAGGGCCTCAATTCCAGCCAGAACATCAGGCACAGTGGCAATATGGTCAGCCCCGAACACGTTGATCATCCAGTCAAAGCCGCGCCGAAACTTCTCACGATGGTAAGCTATGTCCGGTAGGCGATAAGTGGGCTCACCGGTATTTTTGATAATCACCCGGTCCTGTTCCATGCCGAATTCGCTGGTCTTGAACCAGGTTGCCTCGTCCTGTTCGTACACCAGCCCCTTGGCCCGGAGTTGGTCAACCACATCCTCAATCATACCCTCTTCATACAGGGTATGCTCGTTGTAGTAGGAATCAAAGGCAATACCGATGCGCTTGAGGGTGGTATCAATATCGGCAAAGATGGCTTCCTGGGCCCGCTTGCGAAAAAGGGTCTGGTCCTCAACATCTTTGAAGCTGTCCCCGGCTTCGTCAATCATCCCTTGGGCAATCTCATAAATATAATCGCCTTGATAACCGTCTTCCGGGAATGCATTTTCCAGGTCCAGCTTTTCCAAGTAACGAGCCTTGAGGGAATCGGCCAAAACTCGCATCTGGCGGCCAGCATCATTGAAATAATATTCACGGGTCACATCATGACCGGTGGCCTTGAGCAACCGGGCAATGGTATCCCCGAGGATGGCGTTGCGACCGTGACCTACACTGAGGGGGCCGGTGGGGTTGGCGCTGACAAACTCCACCATCACCTTTTTCCCCTTACCGACATCGGACAGGCCAAAGGCCCTGCCCTGCTCGCTGATGGGTGCGAGCACGGTGCTCCAGACCGAAGGCTTGAGAAAGAGGTTAACAAAGCCTGGTCCGGCGATTTCCACCTTATCAAGCAAGGTCTCATCTTGGTTGAGCAGGTCCACCAGCTGCCCGGCAAGCTCGCGGGGGTTGCGCTTTTCTTTGCCAGCCAGCACCATAGCGAAGTTGGTGGAAAAATCACCTTGGCCCCCATGACGGGGCACTTCCACATTATACAGGTTTGCAGCGGCTTGGGACCAGAGGCCCTGGTCCACGCCCTGCTGGAAACATTGGTCAACCAGTGTTTTTACTTGGGATCGTATCATTATATTCGTTTATGACTAAATTCTCTGTTTAATCTGTTCGTTGAGCTGTCAGCTCTTCAGATGCCATACCCCGAAGGGGTTATACAATTTTAGCTCGGGGTAACACCCCGAGTAATTTATCCCCAGCGATAAATCACTGGGCTATGATCGAATGCCCCTCCGGGACAATAGTCCCGGAGGGACGGCAGAAAGTAGCCCGCTGTTTTTAACGGCGGGTACCAAGGTCGAGAAGGTCTCGGACTCAGGGTGTTACCCTGAGCTGATAAATACAGCCCCGTTGGGGGCAAAAAAACAAACC
>MTKS01000056.1 GCA_004028495.1 Candidatus Electrothrix marina | reverse complement strand
CCCTGCTGGACCGTGCCGAGGACGATAAGGGGCTCGTCTTTGCCGAGATAATGGGAGCAGCGAGCAAAGGTCTCCGGGAAGACAATCACTTCAACACTGGAACTCATATCTTCCAGCACGGTAAAGGCCATGCGGTCGCCTTTTTTGGAGATATGCTCCTTGTACTGCTGGATCAGGCCGCCGACCCGGACGACCTGCCCTTCCCGCCTATTCTCCAAGGCCTCAATATCCGCATCAGCAACCATGCGAATCGTGTTAATAACCCCGTCCAGGGGATGACCGGTCAGGAAAAAACCAATGGTCTCTTTTTCATAGGAGAGCTTTTTCAATTCCGGCCACTCGTCTATATCGGGGAATTTAATTTCAGCACTGGCCGCACTCTCCTCCTTGCTTCCGCCCACAGCAAACAGACTCATCTGGCCGCTCAGGCGATCCCGCTGCACAGCTTTGGCCTGCTCAAGGGCCTGATCCAGCACCTCCATAAGCTGAGCTCGTTTCACCTGCACAAAGTCAAAGGCTCCGGCCTTGACCAAATTTTCCAAAACCTTCCGATTAACCTTGCTCGAATCGATCCGCCCACAGAAATCAGCCAGCGAGGTATAGAAACCGTTTTCCTCGCGCTCCCTGATCATGGAATCCAGGGCGGAGCCGCCCACATTTTTGACTGCTGCCAGCCCAAAACGAATTCGATCGTTTATAACCGTGAAATCGTGATAAGACTCGTTGATATCCGGCGGCAGGACCGGGATGGACATCTGCTTGCATTCATTAATATACTTGACCACCTTGTCCGTGTTATCCACATCGCAGGACAGCAGGGCAGCCAGAAACTGGGCGGGATAATGGGCCTTGAGATAGGCGGTCTGGTAGGCGATCAGGGCATAGGCGGCAGAATGGGATTTATTAAAGCCGTAGCCCGCGAACTTCGCCATCAGGTCAAAGACGTAGGCCGCCTTTTCCTTGGGAATATTATTCCCCTCAGCCCCGGCCATGAATTTGCCCCGTTCTTCCTCCATGACCTCGGGAATCTTCTTGCCCATAGCCCGCCGGAGAATATCCGCATCACCTAGGCTGTACGAAGCTAGAATATTGGATATCTTCATAACCTGCTCCTGGTAGACAATAACGCCGTAGGTCTCTTTCAGGACAGCTTTGATCTGGGGCAAGGGATATTCCGGAGGACGGCGGCCATGCTTGGTCTCGACAAACTGATCCACCATGCCGGAATCCAACGGACCGGGCCGATACAGGGCCACCAGGGCGATCAGATCGGTAAACTGTTCAGGAGCCATCTTGACCAACAGCTCCCGCATACCGTCACTCTCCAGCTGAAACACGCCCAAGCTGTTACCCGCACACAACAGATCATAGGTGCGCTGATCATCCATAGGGACTTTACTTAAATCAATCCAGGTGCCGATATCCAGCTCAATGAGCTTCAGGGCCCGATCAATAACGGTCAGGGTCTTGAGGCCGAGAAAATCGAACTTAATCAACCCAGTCATCTCGGTGTACTTCATGTCAAACTGGGTCAGGATCTCCTTTTTGGAGCCGACACAGACCGGCAGATATTCCACCATAGCCTTGGGCGACACCACCACCCCGGCGGCATGGGTGGACTTGTGACGGGACAGGCCCTCCAGGGTCTGGGCCACCTTGAGCAACTCCCGAACAGCAGGATCCTGCTGCATGGCATCACGGAGGCGGGGTTCCTTGTCAATGGCCTTTTTCAGCGTGATCTTCAGCTCATCCGGGACCAGCTTGGCGATCCGGTCCACCACCGGCAGAGGCACCTCCAAGACCCGGCCCACGTCTCGGAGCACAGCCCGAGCCTTCATGGAACCGTAAGCCACAATCTGGGCCACATGGTCATCACCGCCGTACTTGCGGCGAACATAGTCGATCACCTCGTCCCGCCGCTCCTTGCAGAAATCCACGTCAAAGTCAGGCATGGACACCCGCTCCACGTTCAGGAAACGCTCAAAAAGCAGACCATAGGGAATGGGATCAATATCCGTAATGGACATGCAAAAGGCAGCCAGACTGCCCGCCCCGGAACCACGCCCTGGCCCGACCGGGATGCTCTTACTCTTAGCCCAGCCGATAAAATCGGCCACGATGAGGAAGTAACCGGAAAAGCCCATTTCCTGAATAACCCCGATCTCCATATCCAGCCGCTCTTGGTACTGTTGCTCCAGTTCCTTGGAAACTTCCTGAAGGCTACGGAGATGCTCAAGGCGGATATCCAGGCCGTCTCGACAAGCCTTTTCAAACAGGCTTTCCAGGGATTCATTTTCCGGCACCGGATAAATGGGAAAATGATTATCCCCGAATTTCAGTTCCAGATTGCAGCGGTCAGCCACCTCCAGGGTATTGGCCAGAGCCTCCGGGCAATAACTGAACTGCTGAGCCATCACCTCCGGCGATTTGAAATACAGTTCATCCGTGGAAAACCTGAAGCGATTGGCATCGTTGATGGTCTTGCTGGTTTGAATACAGAGCAGAACCTCGTGGGCGTAGGATTCCTCCTGATTGAGGTAATGGCAGTCATTGGTGGCCACCACTTTGATGTCCAGATCATTGCCCAGCTCCAGCAGGCCGTCGTTGACCGTTCGCTGCTCCGGGATACCGTTTTCCTGAATCTCGAAATACAGGCGGTCACCAAAGACCTTTTGCAGGCTCAATGCCTTTTCTTTCGCCTTATCCAGCCCCTGATGGGTGATAGTCCAGGGAATCTCGCCGTGCAGACAGGCGGTCAGGGCGAGCAGACCCTCCTGATGGGCAAAGAGCAGCTTGCGATCGATGCGGGGCCTATAATAAAATCCCGCAGTCTGGGCGATGGAGGCCAGCTTCATCAGGTTGCGGTAGCCGGTCTCGTTCATAGCCAGCAGCACGATATGAAAATTATGACCTGCGCTCTTGTCGTGGACAAGATGATCAGTCTCCGAAATATAGAACTCACAGCCGACCAGAGGTTTGATCCCGGCCTTGTTGGCCTTGGTATAGAACTCCAGAGCACCATACATGGCCCCGTGATCGGTGACTGCCACAGCGTTCATGCCGTAGGCCTGGGTTTTATCGATCAGATCGCCGAGACGAATGGCCCCGTCGAGCATGGAATACTGGGTATGGACGTGGAGATGGACGAATGGGGTGGTCATAGTGAAAGGGTAAATTTATTTTTTTTCTTATGCTGTCAGACCATCACGGTGACTCTATCTGTTCCCCAACCTTTATTTGACAACATATCAGCAAGGCCGATCTGACGGGGTGTAAACTGCATTTTTCGATTACTCCAAGCATGAACACGACGAATCGCTTCATCAACGGCACTCACAGAATTTTTATGAATGACCCAGTGAACCGTGGACAACAACTCCAGGCCAAAAGGTGATTCAAATCCCTCAACCAAATCCGCCACCCGATCAAAACGGGCACGAGTATCCGGGTGATGAAGCAAGAAATCCGAAGCATCCTTGACTGCACCGGGAAGCAGCTTGAGCTGTTTGTCCGGGATGTCTCCGCCGTCCGCATAACCGGTCAGCAAATGCCCCTCAATGACATGGAGTACATGACGAAGGTTTTCAGCATAGGGCCCGTAAGGTGCCTTTGTATATTTCAGCCGCAGAGGCTCACCGGCTTCCTGCATGAAATACATCAGCTTGTGTACTTCTATCAGAGTGATAAAAGGGTCAAGCAGCCCTGCAAGATAACGATTCATCAATTCAACAAGAACGGCCCGGCCAGCAGTCATTTTTGGCACTTCACGGTTACGCACCATTTTTTCGGCAACAGGTGCGCCGCCGGGTTCAAAAATGATGATCTGCACATCCGACAATGACCGCTATTGAGCTGATTTCTGAAGTAAGTTTCGGAGTCAGCCGACCATGTATGCCCAAAAGGAATAAGCCCGGATAAATGCCGTTTCTCTTTTTTGGCCGCCCGACTGAAGCAGCTCGCCACCGCTGTGATCATTACACCGAATGAAGTTGATATGTTAACTTCCCGCACACCCTGATTCTTCATTTTCGGGGAAACAGAGCGTATCACTTTCCTCGTCCCGTATCTCATCTCTATTTAGACTCTCCTGTATTTTCAGTGCCAAGATACGGGCAGCGAGCCTGTTCGTTGCTTCAACTGTCCGTTGTTCGGTTTCATATAAGGAAGCGGGATCTTTAATATGTGCTACTTCTTTACGGAGCTATTCAATTTCAAGCTCACTGTCATAGATCTCATTTTCCAATATACCAAGATTTTCTTCGACGGAACACGTTGCCTTTTT
Source organism: Candidatus Electrothrix marina (assembly GCA_004028495.1). Classification (GTDB taxonomy): domain Bacteria; phylum Desulfobacterota; class Desulfobulbia; order Desulfobulbales; family Desulfobulbaceae; genus Electrothrix; species Electrothrix marina. Next base: position 3,727 of record MTKS01000056.1, on the reverse strand, counting down.
CATGATTTGCTGTCCTGAATTTGAGAGAGTGATTCAGGACACTGTTAATTCCATGAATTGCTCCGGATGTCTTGCAAAAACGGAGCAGCAGTCTAAAAAAAATACATTCCTACTTTTTGGGAATGCTCCCGTCAACAACAGGACGTTCATCCCAAGGCGAACAGGAAATAAAATGTTGCAGCGCCTGATCATTGGATTCCGGTATTTTTTCGGCCATCCGCTCCATATTTTTTTTCCTGGCCTGGGTTAGGCCCTTCAAATATTGGCTCGCTTGCAGACTCACGCCATGCGTTTTAGTTTTAAAAAATGACGAAAATCTATCATGATACGATACAAGCCGACACGATATGTTAAATATCTATAATATCAAGAAGATAATTCAATTTCTAATGTGACAAAGTAAAAATAAAGAAAGGAAAGAGAAAGCCGAGCAAAAAAAGAAGGGCTTTTCTTGCAGGAAAATAAAACAGGTTTCTGTTCAGTCTTTTCATTATGTCAGCACCGGATACAGGGAGGATAAAGCAGTGTCAGCGGGGAAGGGCGAAAAATGAAGAATTTTCTTTCGCCTGAATAGGCAACATGTTGCATCAGTATACTTTTTTAGCGCGAAAATGAATTATGTCAAGGGAGTTATAGAGGGGTGTTCAGTATTGAAGAAGAAAAAAGAGAGAAGGAAGATGCAGCCGGGCAGGAGAACTACGGAAGGTACCAGAAGGTGAGCAGATACTTACCCCGCATACATTGCCGCAACCTCAGCGGAGTACGGCCCATCAGGGTACTGATAGATGTAGAGCGGTGGCAGCAGGCGTAATCCTTCACCGCCGTTTTTCATTGCCTCAATCATGACCAGCCGTGCCCGATCATCTTCCGGGTAGCTGTACACCGGCTGGATTCGTTTGGGAACCAGGCGCTTCTTCATCATGGCGGCAAGTACTGTGGCGAGCCGTTCTGCCGGGTAGATGCAGGTCATCGTGCCCCGATTTTTAACGGCATAGGCAGCTGCCGCGATCACTGAGTCCGGATCGGCGGTCAATTCGTGGCGGGCAAGGGCGCATTCATCTTCCTGACTGATGCGCCCGCATCCAACCTTATGATACGGGGGATTGCTGAGTACCAGCTCGTAGGATTCCGCCCGCAGATGCTGTTTTATTGTGCGCAAATCCCCTTGTTGCACAGCAAAACGATCTTCAAGTTTGTTGGCTTGGGCATTGTTCAGGGCGAGTTCGGCTAGGGCAGGTTGCAATTCCAGACCGGTAACCTGGATATCTGGATGACGATAGCAGAGGACAAGGCTTATTACCCCGCAACCTGTGCCCAGATCCAGCACATTATCCCTGGAAGCAGGTCGGCAGAAATGGGCCAACAGTACCGCATCCAGGGAAAAACGGTAGCCGTCCCGGTGCTGACGACAGACAAGGCGTCCGTTGAACAGGGTGTCGTCGGTCAGAGGCATACAATGCCTTGCCGGGCACGGCACGCCGTGCCCCTACAAACACCCCTGCGAACAACAAGGAACATGTTATCAGGCCTCTGTCCCGAGAAGTTGGATATGCTCTCCGTCGTTCAGCTTATTCAGAAGCAGGCCGGTCATGATCTTGGGGTAGAAATAGGTCGATTTATGGGGCATGATATTGTCGCTGTCCGCCACCTTGAGTACCTGTTCTACCTTGGTCGGATTAAGCAGGAAAAGCAGTGGGGTATAGGATTCCTGGAGCACGCTTTCCTTGACCGCCTCGTCCAGGGCCACGTCCGAGTCGCTCAAGTAGCTGACCAGTCCGTCATGCACACATTGCTCATGGCTTAGGCCCAGGTAATCCTGAATAAGCAGGTCTGAGAGGACAACCACATCAAGTTCCTGCAAAACCTCAGGCTTGTCAACCAGTGAAGGCGAGCGAGAGATGGTCTCATCCTGCATGCTCAGGAGAAAGGCCCGGTCTTCACCTGGATGGTAGACACCAAAGGCGGGCATGCCGCCGCTGTTGTCGATTTCATTCATCCTGTTCAGTACTTCGGCAATCAGGGTCTCGCGGCCGCCCTGGGTGATTTCAGTCACGGTCATACCCTGCTGCATCCGTTCCTGGAGTTGATCCCCTGTCATGGGTCCGGGCCAGCGGACCAGCCGATGGGTGGGAAGAACGGATAAACCAGGATCCTCGCAGGCGCAGAGGTACATCATGATGTAATTGCAGGGATGATCCGCAGGCAGGTCAGGATGAGCGGCCAAGGCCCGTCTGCGGCATTCCAAGGCTGTGGTGTAGCGGTGGTGTCCGTCCGCTATATACACCGGCTTGTCGGCAAAGAAGCGGTACACAAACTCCAAGGCCTCTTTATCCGTCACTCGCCAGAGGGTATGGGTGTTGGCATTATGATCGTCCACCCGCAACATGGGTTCTGCTTCCCGTGCTTTTTCCAGGTTGCTGATGATCTCCTGCTCCTGATCTGCATAGATAGAAAAGATCTGACTGAACTGGGCCTTGCAGGTCTCCATGAGTTGTACACGGTCGCTGATAACCCCGGCAAAGGTCTTTTCATGGGGCTTGACAATACCTTCGGCAAATTCCGCCAGACCGACCAGACTGACAATGCCCTTGCGGGTCATGCGGCTGCCGCCGGGATGGTTATAGTCAATATAGTAGAGGTAGATGGAAGGCTGCTCATCCTGAATAAGCACGTTTTCGTCCTGCCAGGACTGAAACAGCTCCCGAGCCTGCTCGTAACGCCCGTCATCCTCGGTTGTTCCCTGTGAGATATTGCGCAGATCCAGATTGATCATGGAATAGGGATTTTTTAGCAGCAGTTTTTTTTCGTCATCAGTGGAAATAACATCATACGGCGGGGTGACGACATCTTCCAGTCGTTCAATTTTTTCCGGGTTGTAACGCACGCCACGAAACGGGGCAACAACAGCCATGGTCTTTGTCTCCAGTTCTTTGAAATAAAAGATCTCTTATCTATAGTGTAGAAATCGGCAGCTCAGAAAATAAGAATACGGTTTTCGCAAGCCTTGTTTACCATTATCCGGTGAGCAGATGCAAGGAGGTTTTGGAAAGTTTTCTTGCTTTGGGGCGGAAAAAAGGGAGGCTTTGCCTGCGAGGCGGGACACCGCCCCTGCATTCCGACCGATCCATTGACAAGGCGGAGTTATGGTGATATTTTATACACTTTTGTACAGCGTGAAATAACGCCGTGATGATGCAGGCGGGAATGCTGTGTCTTTAAGTGAATAAATAATCTATGGAGAATCCGATGAAACATCAGTCACCAGTCGTGCTGCTTACAGCCGCTGTCGTCCTTTCCGCTGTGCTTTTCTTCATTTCCCCGCTTCAGGCAGCGGAGAAAAAAGAGAAATTCGATATTGCCTGGTCGCATTACGCCGGCTGGGAGCCCTGGGGATATGCCCAACAGAGCGGTATTCTCAAGAAATGGGCGGATAAGCATAATATTGAGATCGAGTTGACCTTGGTTAATGATTATATTGAGTCTATCAATCTCTATACCACAGGAAAATTTGCTGCCTGCACCATGACCAATATGGATGCCCTGACCATCCCCGCAGTGGGAGGAATCGACTCGACCGCCGTGATTGTCGGTGATTTTTCCAATGGCAACGACGGTATTATCATGAAAAAGGGGGCAAAGGTAACAGACCTGAAAGGACGCCCGATCACTCTGGTGGAACTAACATCATACGGCGGGGTGACGACATCTTCCAGTCGTTCAATTTTTT
>MTKS01000055.1 GCA_004028495.1 Candidatus Electrothrix marina | reverse complement strand
CAGAACCCAGGGATTCAGCCGACGCAGCCGTGCCGCAGAGCAGCAGACACGCGCAAAGATACATATACTTATTTTTTTTCATTATCCTTCATCAGGCCGACTCCGGCTGCTATTGCATCCACCGTTTCGTCCGCCTTTCTCCCTGCTCAGCTTGCTTCTCTGGGCCAAACAAGATTGTTGTATATCCAACCGGTCAATTCAGGATGGCTGATTTTGAACCAATCCCCTTCTGTCCCCACCTTTTTCAGGATAACATCGCGGACCACTTTCCCTACCTTATCGTAGCTTGTACCGGGACCGGACCTGACATTACCTTCATCAGCTTTCACGATAACATAAGGAGTTCTGGAAACAAGACCCGCATAAATCCACCCCTTATCGTTTTCATAATCACTGACCTTGATCCATTTCTTGTCCCGCTCCAGCACCTTCAGCGGATAGCCCGCAGGCAGCTGAAAGAGTACCTCATGGCCGGTTGTCGGGCCGGAACGGAGATTGACCCCGTCTTTCACAACTGATACAAATTCAGCAGCTCCGGCGACTCCGCTCAGCATTATTGCCAGCGCCGCTGTTAAAATACAGACTCTCACACCCTCCTTAAAAGTTCGGCATCGCATTAGATTCTCCTTATTTTTACCAATTTTCTTTTTCAGGTTTTTTTCTCGACATTTTCAGCAGCTGTAAAGTACAAAAGAAACTCCTGATTTCCCTTGGCCCCGCAGATCAACGAAGCCGCTTCTCCTCTACAGCTCAGCCCCAACTCCTCAGCAAATCGCTTCACTGAATCAACAGCCTCTTTATGCAGTCGGCTCTCCCGCACAATTCCCCGGTCCCCGACTTTGTCCCTGGCAAGCTCAAACTGCGGTTTCACCAGGGCCAGTATGCGAACAACCGAACCGAACAGCGGAAGCAGCGGCGGCAACAGGGCGCGCAATGAAATAAACGAGGCATCCAGGACAGCCAAGTCCAGAGGCTCCGGTATATGTTGACGAGTCAGATAACGGGCATTTGTTCGTTCATGGAGGATAACCCGTTCATTCTGCCGCAGCTTCCAGGCCAGCAGGCCGTATCCCACATCCACGGCATAGACACGGGCCGCCCCCCGCTGAAGCAGGCAATCCGTAAATCCACCGGTTGAACAACCGATATCAGCGCATATCCAGCCTGTCGGATCAATTGCCAGCTGTTTGAGGCCGCCGGCAAGTTTTTCCCCGCCTCGACTGACAAAAGCAGAGCTTTTCCTCAGCCGGATTTCACTGTCCGTCGGGACAAGGCTGCCCGCCTTATAATCACTCCCGGTGTTGACAATGATCTGACCCGCCCCGATCAGGGCCTGTGCCTTTTTCAGATCAACCGCCAGACCACGTTCGGTCAGCAGCTGATCCAGGCGTTTTTTTTTCGTCAACGACCTAACCTTCCAACCTTTTTACAGTCCTTCCAGCCGCTGCCGAGCCACCCCGGCCTCTCTGCTGTTCGGGTAATCCGCGATCAGCTTTGTATAGATGATCTTGGAGGTCTCATGATCGGTCAATTTTTCAAACGACATTCCCTGGCGCAGTAATGCTGCGGAACTGTGAGGATTCCTGCTGTAATTAGAGATCACCTTTTGATAATCAAGAATGGCCAGATCATACTCGCCCAGATTAAAGAGGCATTCTCCCATAAAATACAAAGTCTTGGCCGCCTGATCATCCGCAGGACGCCCGGCAAGTACCTGCTCGAAAACTTTGTACGCAGACTTGTACTCCTTGGCTTTAAACTGAGAAACACCCTGCGCGAGCAAATCATCCCCCATATCCGCCCCCTGACTCTGCGGCGGATACTCCGCCACAGGAGGTTGCCGCCGGACCGGTATCTCCTCGATTTCCTGAATCTCGCGGACCTGCTGTATCGGCTGCTGTACCTGTACCTGCTGCCGGGACGAACTCACAGGCTCCTTCTGCCTCTGCGGTGTAATCCGGGGATAGGTGGACGAAGTATCGACAACCGGCTGATTAATCCTCAGCTGCGTCTGCGTCTGCTGCTGCGGCGGCGGCACTGCATCGACCACTGTTCCGTAATTCTTCCGAACCTTCCTGTTACTCGGCAGCAGAGTTGTCTTTTCGCTCGGTCGGGTTTGCGCCGCTGCCACGGCCCTTCTCTTGGCCTTTTCCGCCCGCTCAGCCGCCTGCCGGGCCTTCTTTTCCGCTGCGTACACTCTGGCCTGACTTAACCGCTGCATATTGCCGGATAATTTATTAATTTTCCCTTCAAGTGACTGGATAAGCCGTTCATTTTCCCTCCGAACCTGACTGCTTTGCGAACGAATTTCATCACTTTGCGACCGGATCTCATCACTTTGCGAGCGGATCTGCTGATTTTCCCGCCGCAGCTGTTGCAAGGCCTCTTCCAGCTCTGTAATCTTTTGCGCATCCTGCTCTCTCATCCGAGTGATCGCTTCTAAATTTTCCTCGGTTATTGTCCGCAACTCACGAGTTTCCTCGGCCACGGTATCCAACTGACTGGAAGACTCGGCTGTTCGTTTCAACACCTGATTTTTCGTGTTGGATTCCACGTCCTTAACTTTCTGGTTCATGGTGCGGAGCTGATAATTCAACCTTCGCACATCATCCACACTTGCACATTGGCAGAGCAGGAAAACCGAGCAACCGGCAAACGCAATAGTTTTTATTTTTTTCATATCTCTTTCCTTATATGTATAGCTGAATTTAAAGTTTTTCTCTCGTATTTTTCATAACCGAATTCAATACAAACGAGGTGACCAGCGCGGATAGGACTGATTCCCCTCCAAGGCGAACATGGGACGCATTCCTTCTCCGTTAGCCTGAACAATATATATTTCCATTTTTCCGTTCAGTTCACGGGAAAAGGCTATCAATCTGCCGTCAGGCGACCATGTCGGCGCTTCGCAGCTCCCGGGACCTGATGTTATCCGAGCAGGAGCACCGCCGCTGACAGGGACAGTATAAATATGATACCGCCCTTCGACACGATGCGTGTAGACTATTTTATCTCCCCGAGGAGACCATGACGGTTCAACATTTTCTTTCCCTTTAAAGGTCAGACGCTGCACCTGCATGGTCTGCAGGTGCATAATATAGACCTGGGGGCTGCCGCTGCGGTCGGAAACAAAACATATGGCTCCGCCGTCGGGGGAAAACGACGGGGAAACATTGATCCCGGCCCGTTTTGTCAGACGCCTGATGATGTTTCCTTCCATATCGATAAGATAGAGATCAGGATTTCCGTCTTTACTCAGGGTGACCACAGCAGTCCGGTTATCCGGTGAAAATGCCGGGGCCAGATTCATTCCCCTGCGCCTGGACAGGGTCCGGGTTTTTTTATTCTGATCCAGATCTGTCAGGTAAAGATCCTGATTACCCCGATGGTAGGAGGAATAGGCAAGCCGGGTCCCGTCCGCAGTAAAACGCGGCGACACACAGAGATGATGATGCCGCGTTATCTGACGGACATGGCGACCGAACACATCTGCGATATAGACCTCCTTGCGTCCGGTTTTATCGGAGACAAAGGCTATTGAACTTCCGGCGACTCCCGGTTCACCGGTAAACTCCTCAACCATGGCGTCAACAAGACGCAGAGCAAGCTCTTCCCGCTGCCCTGAACTTCCTTTATAATTTTTTGTCGTGAGATTATCCCCGCCCATGACATCAAACAAATTCCCGGAAACGATCATCCGCTCGCCCGCCGGCGTGTAATTGCCCATAACAACGTAATCCGCACCGAGCCCGCGCCAATCCGGCCCGGGTTCTCCTTCATAACGACGAGGATCCAGGATCCGGACAAATCCGTGAAACTGCAATCCCTCCTCCATCAGCCGGGCAAGATCCCGACCTGTTGCGGTATTCTGATCACCCGAGGCGTCCGCAAAAGAGGGGACAGCTACAACAAGTTTGCGCACACCGGAGCTGGCAATATCCAAATAAATCCGTTCCGCTGAAGCACCGGGGACGAAAAAAAAGACATTCACCAGAAAAAGTGAAAAAATTGCACAACGACAAAACGGGGATTGCAAAGGGTTCATTACATGCATGTCGGAAGAAGTGAGTTAAAACAACGGGCAAGGGTTATTGGTCAGGTTTAAGGCCACGTTCGGGGTAACGAAAATATATCTCTGAAAAACAATCACAGGGTCAGGCCCTGCGGGGTGAAATTCAACACAAATTCCTGGGTGCGCTGATGCATAAGAGCGGGAAAACCCGGCAGAGGAGCTGAGTTTCGCAGAGCTTTGATCACGGATTGATCAAAAAAACTGTCCCCGGATTTCCGCTCAAACCGTATATCCTCTATGGCACCATCCCGACGAAGGGTGAGGGCAACCTCTGTCCTGAGATTCAATTTTGCTTTGACAATTTCAGGAAGCTGCCAATGGCTGCTTATTCGACCGTTCAGCGAGGCCCCATACTGCCTGAGCACAGCCGGATTTACCCGCTCGCCCCTATAATCTCCGTACCCCCCGCCGCTTTCCCGTCCGCTCGGTCCGCCATACCCTTCACTGTACCCGCCTGATGAAAAACCGGAATCGCCGGACACCAAGGGGGTATTGAGATCAGAAACCGCCTGCGCCACAGAAGCATACTCACTTCTCGCACGGGCAGCTTCCAGACGGGCCTGTTCCGCAGCCTGCTCCGCCTGCCGAGCCAAACGGGCGACTTCGGCAACCTCTCTGCTTCTTCGTCGCTGATCAGCCATCCTCTTTTTCTTTTCTGCTTCCTGCTGCTTTTTCTTTCGGGCGGCCAGTTTTCTTTCCCGCTGATCAGCCTGTTGCTTTTTCTTTCGGGCGGCCAGCTTTCTTTCCTGCTCAGCAGCCTTTTCTTTTTCCAAGGCGGCAAGCCGCTCCCGTTCTTGCTTTTGTTGCAGCTCTTGTCGCTGCTTTTGCTGCTCTTGTTGCTTTTCCCGTTCTTCCTGCTCCTTCACCACGGCCAGCCGAATATCCTCAACAAGCTTTTTCTTTCGTTTTAAAGGGTGAAGTGAAACAGATTTGACCTGCGCAACCGGCTCAGGAGGGGGTGCCGGTTTTAATACAGTTTTCGGCACAACCTTTGATTTTTTTTTCGGTGCAATCGGTGTAACAACAGGAAGCACCGGTGCCGGTTCTGCAACCTCCGCAATTTCAGGGGCAGGCTGCTCCGCCGGTTTTTCAGCCTGTTCCCGTGCAGCGTTCCGGGCAACTTTCTCAACAGGGAGCGGCTGGCGGGGAGCCGATTCCTGTTTTTTACTGCGGGGTGCAGCCTGCTGTCCAGCTGCCGAAGCCGCAATAAAAGCCGGACCGCCCGGAGGCAAAGAAAGCAGATCAATAGTGATCACATCATCCGGCTTAAACTTTTTGCCGATATCGGGAAAAACAGCAGCACTCGTAAAAACAACAAGATGAAGAACAGTCGCTATGCTCAGGGGAATCTTCCAGTTCGGCAGTCGGTCCCGCTGCGCCACGAATGTTTCCCAAGTATCACCGATGTACAAGCCGCTCTTTGTCTTCTTCACTGTTTCTTCAATGCCGTAGGATCTGTTATTTCTCCTTGTCGTCCGGCTGGGTCACCATACCCAGCTTTTCAAAACCGGCCTGCTTTATCCGGGCCATCACCTGAACCACCAGACCGTAAGGAACTTTTTCATCCGCCCGCAGATAGATCGGTTCCTTCTTTTTTTCCTGCGGCATTTTTTCCAGCTGCTGCCGCATGAGAGCCAGATGCACCTCTGTTTTTCCCAGGTGAATGTTCCCTTCCCTGTCTATCTCCACCACCATAGGCTCTTCCTGCTGCCGCAGGGCCTTGGACGTGGTTTTCGGCAGATCAACATCCACCCCCTGGGTCATCATCGGGGCTGTCACCATAAAAATAATCAGCAGCACCAGCATGACATCCACAAGCGGGGTCACATTGATTTCAGCGTTCAGGCCTTTTCGGCCTCTCCCACCGGAAGGTCCCATAAGAAATAAACCCCCATCCCTCCCCTCCGGGGAGGGATAACAAAACATGAAAGTTGGGCGGGCGACTCAAAGGAGTCGCCGGTACTTTCAGATAAACTCCCATCTCACCCCCCCCCTTGGGGGGGTGAGACAACAAAAAAATGAAAGCTTATCGTTTAACTCCAAGGAGTTACTCGGAACTTTCATATAAAATATCAATCAGTGATAAATGAATATTGTCAACTGCACCGGTAAAAATCCCGGTTGCGCCGCTGCTACTCTCTTGACAGCATATCACGTTCAACCAGATTTAAAAAATCAAAAGAAAAATTCTCAATATCCGATTCAAAATCAGTCAATTTATTGGAATAAAAGTTATAAAAAATAACCGCCGGGATAGCCACAGCCAATCCTGCCGCAGTGGCGACCAGGGCCTCGGCAATACCCGGAGCAACAACAGCCAGCGAGGCCGACCCGTGCGCCCCGATTTCCTGAAACGAGGTCAGAATACCCCACACGGTTCCGAAAAGCCCGATGAACGGGGTCGCGCTCCCTGTTGTGGCCAAAAAGGCAAGGGAACGCTCCAGCCGATCGCTTTCCACCCGCTGGGCCTTGCGGACCGCCCTGTTCAGGTTGTCCATAGAAGCCAGCTTACTTTGCAGGGTCTCCGCCTTGGCCCGCTCGCTTCGAGCGGCACTGAGCTTACGCAGCTCGTTAAAACCCGAAACAAAGACGGATGCCTCGGGACTGAGCGTAAAGTTTTGCGCCGCCTCATAGGCGTTATTCAGCGTCTTGGACTCCCAGAAGTCCGCCAAAAAATCTTCCGATGCATAGCGGGCACGGGAAAACAGGATATACTTGGAAACAATAATCCACCAGGAAAGCACGGAAAAAATGAGCAGGACAAGCATAACCAGCTTCACCACCAAGCCGGCATGCGCCATCATGCTGAACACAGAAAGATTCACAAATTTACTCCTACCGACCCTACCGATCAAATCATTCAGCTCTGATCGGTGATACTGTTCAACCCGGCCTGTTGTCGATCCCGAACAACGCAATAAAAAAATACATCCTCTCTTTTCACCGTTGAAATAGGCTGACAATGCGAGGCCTTACAGGAACTCAAGAGGATAAAGCCAGAGCAACTTTACCCGTTATTCGTCTCAAAAAAACTTAAAAAGAGTATAACGGGTTCTGAAAATTATGTCGACCCTGAACTGAATATAGTGTACATAAGCCAGAATAAAATCAAGTAAATTATTTTCAGCTTTTTTCAGAGGGTTAAATCTTCACTGAAAAAACGAAGAAAAAACATCCATAACGACAAGCGGAGGTCTCCATGTCGGATGCAATCTATGATGTTGTTATAATCGGCGCAGGCCCGGCAGGTATCCAGGCGGCCATTCATGCAACCAGAAAAAAAACCGATGTCCTGCTTCTGGGACGGATTGAAAACAGCGCCATCTATTGGGCGCATGTGGAAAATTACGCCTGCATCAGCGGTGTCACCAACGGCAAAGACTTACTGGAAGCGGGCATGAGTCAGCTTGAGAGCTTCGGCACGGACATGCGACCCGATGATGTCCTGAAAATTGCCCAAGGAGAGGATGAACTCTTCACCCTGGAACTGGAAAGCGGCGATGCCGTCACAAGCCGGACCATCATTTTTGCAATGGGAGTCTCCAAGAACAAACTCTCTGTGCCCGGAGAAAAAGAGCTTGGTGGTATGGGAGTCAGCTACTGTGTTGATTGCGATGCCAACTTCTACCGGGGCGACACCGTGATGGTGGTCGGCAACCAAAGCGCTGCCATTGACGGAGCGCTTACCCTGCTGGACTATGCAGCCAAGGTCTATCTGGTTGCGGAAGAGCTGCAAGGCTCCGAGGCCATGCTGACCAAACTCCATGCCAGCGCGGTTGAGCTGCACAGCGGCGAGTGGGTACAGGAGATCACCGGGCAAGGCAAGGTGGAAGAAGTCCTTCTGAAGAGCGGTAAAAAGATCAAGGCGGACGGAGTGTTCATCGAACTCGGTTCCAAGGGTGCGCTTGAGCTGGCTACCCAGGTCGGGGTGATGTTGGACACGGAAC
>MTKS01000054.1 GCA_004028495.1 Candidatus Electrothrix marina | reverse complement strand
CTGTTGAGCAGGAGGCCGGCGGAACATTGATTTTCTCAGCTGCCGGTGCTTGAGCAGCAGGTGCTGTTACCGGCTCAATGATCGGATCATCCGCCGGATTTTCCTCATTCTCTTCTTCGTCGTCATCCCTGACAGCCTGACGCCAGTCCGCCTCAAAGGCTCCGCTGTGATTTTCTCCGTCATCGGTGCGGGGAGGGAGTTCCAGGCTTTCTCCCGGCTTGACCTCATCTTTCATCTTCATGGCGTCCATAATAATGGACATCAGTTCCGCTTTGATTCTTCGCCGAATTTCCAGCTTGGGTAATGCTTTGATTTTAAAGCTGACATTGTCCATAGCTATCAGGCGACAGGCCGCCTCGTATTCTTGCAGGTCTCCGTATTCAGCATCATAGAGCTTGCCCTGATGAATGTACAGCAGGCCTTTATTTTTCGGTGATGTTCCGACTTCAAGCAGACAGGTCTTTTCGTCCATTTCCAACAGCTGTAAAAAAGATCCTACTGAAACACCTTTCAGATTTCCGCTGGCAATATCTTCATTAAGGATGTTGGTGACAATCTTAACTAATTGTTTCACCCGGATCGGTTTCAGTAAAATCTCCCGCACCCTGCCTTCCAGCTCGGTAACTTTTTCTTCGTCTTTGCATCCTGTAATAACAACAACAGGAATATTCGGATGGAAGTTTTCTATATATTCAATAAGATGCCAGCCGTTTATTTCTCCCGGCATGATGAGATCCGTCACGAGCAGAGAAATTTCCACCTGACTCAATATTTCAACAGCCTCTCTTCCGTTGCTGGCATAGACAGGGGTGAAAAAATCGCCGTACCCCTTCAGTTGCTCTTCGAGCAGCGCGAGTGCGAACAGATCATCATCAACGACCAGTATATCGTACATATTTTACTCCTTATCTCAAAAAAATCAGCGGATTGTTCCGTCTGATTTTCGATTTGAAAACACGCGGACCGATTAAGTGATGAGGAATTCTGTTCTCATAATGTGTTCTGAACAGCACCGGTCGGCTGCTCGTAACGGGCGATTGCCGAGAGAATAATTCTATGGTAGTATTTTACCTGAAGAGAATCCGGAGAAGTGCGCAGCGGTATTCTCATCCGCTTTTGAAATTCATTATTAATTCAATAGAGCTTATTAAACGACTATCACAGAAAAAAATGACAATCAAATACATTTTTTAAGATGCAGGTGGTGATGAATCTTTTGTGTGAGGAAAGATAAGTTATATCAGGATAATGCTTCTTTTGAGGAGAATAAGGGAAAACCTGGAGTTTTTCTCGGCCGGATCGGATTCAATAACTGATGTTACGCACGCGAATAAAAGATCAGGGAGTTACGAAACAGCCAAAACGTGGAATCTGCCGATTCTGCGTTTGGGTTGCGTAACATCATTCAATAACAGGAACAAACAGAGAACGGAGGAAAAATATGACCACCTGCCCTATTGCCGTAGTGAATGCTGTTGCCTCAGAAGGACTGGAGCTTTTTGGCGAGAAGTATCAGCTATATGCTGATCCGAAAGAGGCATTAGGGCTTGTGTTGCGCAGTTCTCCTGTTGATTTGGATGAATTTCCGAATCTGGCGGCCATTGCCCGGGCCGGAGCCGGGGTGAATAATATTTCGGTGGATGAGGCTTCGGAACGCGGAATATGCGTGTTTAACACGCCCGGCGCCAATGCCAATGCCGTTGTTGAGCTGCTCTTTACCATGCTGGGCATTTCCCTGCGTAATGTGCAACAGGGGATGGCCTTTTGCGACGGGCTGGAAGGTGATGATGAAGAAAAGCTTAATGCCGAGGTTGAAGCCCGGAAAAAAGGTTTTAAGGGCTTGGAGATGTCCGGCAAGACCCTGGGTGTGATCGGGCTCGGGCAGATCGGGGTGCGGGTTGCCAATATGGGTATCCACCATAATATGCGGGTTATCGGCTATGATCCCTATCCGGTGATGGATAATATTCACGATCTGCTGCCGGATGTGGAGCTGGCCAAAGCCCGTCGGGATCTGTTGGCCCAGGCGGATTTTGTTTCTCTGCATGTGCCCTTGAATAAAAACACCAAGGGGCTGGTGAATCAGGAATTCATTGATTTTATGAAAGAGGATGCCCTGCTCTTTAATTATGCACGCGGTCCGGTGGTGGATGAGGACGCAGTCCTTGAGGCCCTTGAGAGCGGCAGGATTGCAGGGCATATTTCTGATTTTCCTTCACCCAAGCTGATCAATCATGAAAAAGTTCTGCTGACACCCCATCTCGGTGCCTCCACTGCGGAGTCGGAAGAAAACTGCGCCTGCATGGCTGTGAAGGAACTCAAGGGATATTTGGAATACGGCAATATTACCCATAGTGTGAACTTTCCCAATGTGGAGAGCATTCCCACGGTCCAGGTTCATACCCGTTTGATCGTGATCAATAAGGATACGCCGGGAATGATCGGACTTATGAGTAATATCCTGGGGCGGCACGGTATCAATATTATGAGCTACACCAATAAGAGTAACGGTACTATGGGGTATAATATTATTGATACGGCCACGGCTGTGTCGCCGGAGGTCTGCAAGGAGATTGAGGCGGTTGAGGGTGTGGTCAGGACTCGGGTTATTCCGTTGAAGAGTGGAGTGGAGGGGGCCTAAGAGAAGAGCGGGGCCTTGCTGCCCCTGTTTTATCATTTATAGTGATAAAGCAGGGCAGTTTGTGTTCTGATAAGAGGGTGGCTGTCCGTTGGTGGGTTAGGGAGTGAACAGGCTCTCCGGGGCAATAAACAGGGGAGGAAAGGGAGGGCTGCATGGACTGGCTGGAACAACTCAAAGCGACGTTACCTTGGCTGCCGACAAATCCAGATATCATTTGGGATGGTTGGGGAATCGCTGTTGTTTCTGCATGCCTTGCTGTTCTCGGATTTGTATGTACCAGAATCTATGCCTGTCTCCGCAAGCCAACAACCCCCTCCGACCAGCAGCAGGATACCAACGACTGGTTCTCCAAGAATCGACACAAGCTGCACGAACGGCTGAAGACGGACTTGAGGGATCGTAGCGAGTCCTTTCTGCTCGGGCAGAACATGCTGGATCTGGAAAAAAAGCTGTCCCCGGATGCGGTTGCTCGTCCCTATTGCCGACAGGACAGCATTGAGTACACCCTGGAGCGCGACGGAACAGAGGTGGAAACCACGGATCAGCCCATTACTGCTCTTTTTCAGCAGACGGACGTGGGGCAACGGCTGGCGATTCTGGGAAAACCGGGCAGCGGCAAGACAGTGTGCCTGCTGAAACTGGTTGAACTTCTGCTGGAACAGGCGAGCGGAGATACAGGAAAAGAGCTGCCGATAATCTTTGAGTGCTCGGAATGGGACGGTCGGGAATTGCTGTCCTGGATGGCTTGGCAGTTGAATCGCAAGTACGACATCAAGGAAGAAACAGCTCTTCAGATGCTTGAGGAGTGGGATATCCTGCCCCTGTTCGATGGGTTGGATGAGCTGGCAGCGGAGAAGCAGGGGGATTTTGTCCGGCACTTCAATGCCCTGCCCAATGATCGGCCCCAGGTGGTCTGCTGTCGGGTCAAGGAATACGGGCAGTTGCAAAAGGACTCGGGTGTGAAACTGGCCTTGAAAAATGCGGTGATTCTCCAGGATATCTCCCGGCCCAGACTCAAGGGACATCTCCTGCGGCAGGGGCTGGATGAGCTGTGGAACATGCTTGAGCAGTCTGAGAACGAGGCTGATCCCTCCCTTTCGCCGCCTGCGGCGGGGGAACAGGAAGGAGAGCAGCCCCAGTCTCTGCTTGAGCTGGCCCGACGGCCTTTGTTTCTCGGTATCATGATAGGCGTTGCTGAGAAACTGCGCAAAGGATTCAGGAGGCAGCAGGGGGAAAGCTGGGAAGACCTGCTTTGGCGGCTTTATCTCAATGATTGTTTATCCCCGAGAACGCCTCCGCCGAATGAGCAGCCTGATGAGCATGACAGGAAATTCGCTCAGGCCCCGTCCCGGCGCTGGCTGCACTGTCTGGCAAGGTGGATGCAGGCAGAGGATAAGGTGGCCTTGCATATTGATGAGCTTCAGCCGAGTATGTTGAAGGGGTATTGGCGGTTTGGGTTGTTTTATGGCTTGGTTATTGGCTTCACCTGCTGGCAGATGACTGGGTGGCTGTTACATGGGGGGAGGCTTGGAATGCTCTTCGGACTCTTCATAGGGATACTCGGAGGACTGCCCGGCTGCCTGCCTTGGAAATGGTTGGGCAAAATAGCAATTGGGTTGGCTGGAGTGCTGTTCTATTGGCCATTAGCCGGGCCACTGCCTAGCTTAGTCTTCGGATTATTCTTCATAATGATAGCACAAAATCAACAAATCAGGATTCTCCCCCTCCGCTCGTTTAGCCTCCCTACTTCTTGCGAAGACGGACGGGTCTTCCTTCGCTGTCTGCTAGCCCTACTGGTTGTCTTTTGGATTCTCGGTCTATTTGTCGGACTGACCCTTGGACTGGTTCAAGTGCAGGGTGTTGGATTGGCCTCATGGTTAGCTCTTATGTCGGCCACCATGCTAGCTGCGGGCTTGCCTGGCGGACTGGCTTTTGCTCTACATGCAGTTGCTGGTCCGTTTCTCAAAAATGTCCTTCCCCAGCAGCGGCTTAACAATGCCCTATACAGTAGTTTGATCCTCCTCCCATTTTTTCTTTTCGCCTCTATACTGCTCTTTCTTCAGCTCCTATTCCTTGCTGAACAGATAGGGATTGCTGTCGGGATATTTTTTAACATGCAAATTTTTTACGCTGCGTTGTTTGGGGCGGCAATCATCAGTTTTCTTTTTCTCGGCACCAATCAAATCCTCCAACATTACCTCCTCCGCCTCTGCCTCCGCTCGGAAAAACAACTCCCCCTGCGCCTCGTCCCCTGGCTGGATGCCATGCACCAACGCAAGGTCTTCCAGCGGGTGGGCGGCAGCTACCATTTCCTCCATAAACAGCTCCGGGACTATCTGGCCGGGCAGGGGCAGGCAAAGAACTCTCCGATCTGAACGGGCCGGTTTGCCCGCACATCTGCTTGTCCCCTGTAGATCACTGTGCTATGCTGAGGTATTAACTGACCCGGCGGAAGATAAAATTTATATGGAACATGGAGGTGCATTGTATGCAAACACAGGCCGCAAAGCTGTCCAGCAAAGGAAACATTGCTATCCCGAAAGAAATCATTGCCCGGCGGAGATGGAAAACCGGCCAGAAGCTTGAGCTGATTGATACCGAAGAGGGTATTCTCCTGAAAGCAGCCCCGGCATTCAAGTCAACCAGACTTGATGATGTTGCCGGCATGTTGCGGCACTCAGGAAAAACCGTCTCTTTGAAGGAGATGGAGGAAGCTGTCCGCCAAGGTGCGCAGGAGCGGAAATAAATGGTTTCAGCAGACACCAATGTGATTGTTCGTCTTCTTGTCGGCGATGACAAAAGCCAGTCGGAGAAGGCAAAGCGGCTCTTTGAGGAGGAAAAAATCTTCATCGCAACCACGGTTGTCCTGGAATGCGAATGGGTGCTTCGTTACGCATATCACTTTGAGCCGATAAGGATTGCCGATGCGTTTCAGGCCCTTTTCGGTCTGCCGAATGTCACCCTGCAGGAACAGGCTGTCGTTGCCGATGCGATTGCATGGCATCAACAGGGAATGGACTTTGCAGACGCAATGCATTTGGCAGCGTCACGACATTGTGATTCCTTTGCTACTTTTGACAGGAAATTCATCAAGTCGGCAAAGAAAATCACTCCGTTTAAGATCCAGGAACCATGAGGCTTTTTTCTTGTGGTGCATGAATATTGCCCCCCTGTGACCCATGACCATCCCCAAGGGGATTATGTCCGGTCACAAGTTAAAAAAACGAAGCAATGAAATCTCAGCAAGATGATTATCAAGAGAAAAGGTCTACTCATGCCCCTTGGCGGGCCAGATTGCATGAAGTAATCTTCGAAGCCGATACTCCGGCCGGGAAAGGATTTGACGTAGTACTGATCGGCTGCATTCTGATCAGCGTCATGACGGTTATGCTGGACAGTATTGACCTGTTCCGCGCCCAGCATGGCATCCTGCTCTACAGGATAGAATGGATTTTTACCCTTCTTTTTACCGGAGAATATATTTTACGATTGCTTTGTGTCGGCAGGCCGCTCAAATATGCGATCAGCTTTTACGGGGTGATTGATCTGCTCGCAATCATCCCGACCTACGTTAGCCTGTTTCTGCCCGGAACGCAGTATTTGCTGGTTATCAGAATTCTACGGATACTCCGCATCTTTCGTGTTCTGAAGCTGGCAACGTATCTCGGTGAGGCAAATCTGCTTGCCAAGGCACTTCAGGCGAGCAGGCGCAAGATTTTCGTCTTTCTCTTCACCGTATTTACCCTGGTTGTCATCTTCGGCTCACTGATGTATGTCATTGAGGGGGGAGAAAATGGGTTTACCAGTATCCCGCGCAGCATCTACTGGGCAATCGTGACCATGACCACTGTCGGATACGGGGATATTTCACCGCAGACCATAGTTGGTCAGGCATTTTCTTCAATAGTTATGATTCTCGGTTATGGGATTATCGCCGTGCCCACAGGCATTGTAACGGTGGAAATGTCGCAGACTTTCAGCCGTAAGGTATCAACTCAGACCTGTCTGCAATGTAGCGCTGAGGGGCACGATACAGATGCCAGGTACTGCAAATTCTGCGGGGCAGAGCTGTAATATTACCTCTTCTTCCGGATCGCCTTCCTTTCCCCATGAAAAAATCAGGGCATTTTTCTGCCCGATCATGTTTAATGGGCCGCAGATAATTCATACATAAATAAGGTTCGCGCGAACGGCGCATTCATTTTTTATATAAAAAGAGCTGGCGGCTCACCCAAGTCGCCAACCAGCTTTCATACTTTGTTGTGACCATAGGTCATGGCCGTTAGATATTTTTTAGTTTTAAGGAGAATTTGTTATGGGACAAACCGTTGCGGAAAAAATACTGGCTGCTCATCTGATTGAGGGCGAGTTGAAAAAAGGTGAAGAAATCGGGTTGCGTATTGATCAGACCCTGACCCAGGATGCCACCGGCACCATGGCCTATCTGGAATTCGAGGCTATCGGTATTCCTCGTGTCCAGACCGAGCTGTCAGTGAGCTATGTGGATCATAATATGCTCCAGTCGGATTTCAAAAATGCCGACGACCACATCTTTTTGCAGGGAACGGCCCGCAAATTCGGTCTCCATTTTTCACCGCCCGGCAATGGTATCTGTCATCAGGTTCATCTGGAACGTTTCGGTGTTCCCGGAAAAACCCTGCTGGGCTCTGATTCGCACACCCCCACCGGCGGCGGCATGGGCATGTTGGCTATGGGTGCAGGCGGGCTGGACGTGGCTATGGCTATGGCCGGTAAACCCTTCTATCTGGTTATGCCGAAGATCTACGGCATCAAACTCACCGGCAAGCTGCAGCCCTGGGTTGCGGCCCGTGATGTCCTGCTGGAAGTCCTGCGTCAGCTCACGGTCAAGGGCGGGGTAGGGTTCATTATGGAATATTTCGGACCGGGTGTGGCTGAGCTGAGCCTGACCGATCGGGCCACCATCACCAACTTCGGTGCCGAGCTGGGAGCCACCTCCTCAGTCTTTCCTTCAGATGAGAATACCAGGAAATATCTGGCTGCTCAGGGCCGGGAAGAGCAATGGCATGAGCTGGTAGCTGATGCCGATGCTGAGTACGACCAGATGCTGGAGATTGATATGTCCACCCTGGAACCTATGATCGCCTGTCCCTCATCCCCGGACAACGTGGTCAAGGTCAGCGAGGTCGCGGGCAGACCTCTGGCGCAGGTGCTGATCGGTTCCTGTACCAACTCCTCCCTCCGTGACCTGACCGCTGTGGCAAAGATCATGGAAGGTCGGGAAGTGCATCGTGATGTGAGTTTCGAGATAAATCCGGGCAGTCGTCAGGTTATTGAGAATTTGACCGATCAAGGCGATGTTATGCCGCTGCTCAAGGCCGGGGCTCGGATTTATCTCGAAACC